>DASUIL010000283.1:0-22183 GCA_036273075.1 Fluviicoccus sp.
CGCCGCAGCCTGCAATCCGAGACCGAACACCTGCAGGCCGAGCGCAATGCCGGGGCGAAACAGATCGGTATGGCTAAGAAATCCGGCGAAGACACCGCGCCGCTGATGGCGCGCATGCAGGAAGTGAATACCCGTCTGGAAACGGTCAAGGTGGAGCTGGAGGCGCTGCAAGCCGAACTGAACGCTTTCCTGCTGACCATTCCCAATACGCCGCATGCCTCCGTTCCCGCTGGCGAAGATGAGCACGGCAACGTTGAAGTGCGCCGCTGGGGTACCCCGCGCGCGCTGGATTTCGAGCCTAAGGATCATGCTGATCTGGGCGAGGCGCTGGGCTATCTCGATTTCGCCACCGCCACCAAGATTACCGGGTCACGTTTCTCGCTGCTGAAAGGCCCGCTGGCCCGCCTGCAACGCGCGCTGACGCAGTTCATGCTGGATATCCACACCCAGCAGCACGGGTATGAAGAAGTCTATGTGCCGTACATGGTCAACGCTGACAGCCTGCAGGGCACCGGCCAGTTGCCCAAGTTCGAAGAAGACCTGTTCAAGCTGCGCGGCGAGAAGGAGTATTACCTGATCCCGACGGCGGAAGTGCCGGTCACGAATATCCTGCGGGACGAGATTGTCAGCGGCGACCAGTTGCCGCTGAAATTCGTGGCGCATACGCCGTGTTTCCGCAGTGAAGCCGGGTCCTACGGCCGTGATACCCGCGGCCTGATCCGCCAGCATCAGTTCGAAAAGGTCGAGCTGGTGCAATTCGTGCAACCGGAACTCTCCGATGCGGTGCTGGAAGAGCTGACCAGCCACGCCGAGAATATCCTGCAACTGCTGGGGCTGCCGTACCGCGTCATGCTGCTTTGCGGCGGCGACATGGGCTTTTCCTCGGCCAAGACTTACGATCTGGAAGTCTGGTTGCCCGCGCAGGGCAAATACCGCGAGATTTCCTCCTGTTCCAACTTCGAGGCCTTCCAGACCCGTCGCATGCAGGCGCGTTTCCGCAACAAGGACGGCAAGCCGGAATTGCTGCATACCCTGAACGGCTCCGGCCTGGCCGTGGGCCGCACGCTGGTGGCGATCATGGAAAACTACCAGCAGGCCGATGGCTCCATCGCCGTGCCGGAAGCCTTGCAGCCCTATCTGGGCGGTCTGAAGTCCCTCTAAGTCCGATAACCCTCAGGTGCGTCGCAGGCGCGCCTTAAGGGTTTCGCGGCGGTTTTGCGGCGCATGCGCCTGCTGCCGCAAAACCGCATTCTCCTGTTGCAGACCGTCCAGCCGTTGCAAAAGCAGCCGTATCTCGGTTTGCGCCTCCAGCAGCTTCATCTCCGTTTGCAGCAGTTGCCCCTCCTGGGACTGCAATAACTGTTCGGTATTTTGCAGCCGGTTGGCCACTAACATCGATTCGCGCTCATGACGCTGGTTCAGGGTTTCCCGCTCGTTTTGCCATTGCTGTTCAGCGCTCTGGTATTGGGCCGCCAGCAGGGCCAATTCCTTTTCCACCTGCGTGCGCAAAACCTCTTGCTCGTTGCGGGCCGCCACCGCCTGCTGCAACTGACTTTCCGCTTCCTGACGGCGCGCCTGCTCGGCGGCCAGCCCCGACAACAGCTCCTTTTCAGCCGCCTGCAAATGTTCCGTGCGGCTCTGCAAGTCTTCCAGGCGGTGACGCTGCTGTTCCAAAGCCTGAACCGCCAGTTGACGCTCGTCTTCAGCCTTCCGGGCCTGTTCCAGACTTTCCTCACGCAGCGTCTTGAAGGCTTCTTCACCGTGCTTGAGGGACATTTCCCAGAGCTGCCGGGTCATGTCGATCACCGGCTCCGGCACATCAGGCTGAGGAATACGGTTGCTGAGCCGCTCGGCCAGATCCTGCCACCAGTCTTTCAGCGCATCGTTGATGGTGCCGGCGCTGCCGCGACGGGTGACTTCACGGACATTGGCCACGGTTGGACGGACGCCCTGGGCCATCAGCTGGTCGGCAGCTTTCCAGACGGCTTGCTGAATAGAAGGAATGGGATTCATGATAGAACGGATTTGTAATAGATATTACAGCGCAATATAACCCGTTATGGCCCGCTAAAGAAACGGTCGGTCACGCTTCCTTGGCGAGAAATGCGGCATTCATCCCGGCCGCGCAACGCGGGCAGAGGCAAGCCTTGTTGACCAGTTCGGGGGGAACCCGGGCGAGAGCTTCCGGGCTGACGGCGGCGGTTGTGCACCAGCAGGCAACGTCCAGTCGGCCGGTGGAGGCGGGCGCACACTCGTTGGCGCCGCCGCACAGCGGGCAGCGGGTATTGGGCAGGGCAGTCAAGGTTTCCGTCATGACTCCTTGTCCTTGGAAGGGCACAAATCCGCCAGGATACAGTTGCCGCAGTCGGGCTTGCGTGCCTTGCAGACATAACGGCCATGCAGGATCAGCCAATGGTGGGCATCCATCATGAATTCGGCCGGGATGGTCTTCAACAGTTGCTGTTCGGTGGCCTCGACGGTTTTGGCCTTGGCCAGTCCCAGCCGGTTGCTGACGCGGAAGATGTGCGTGTCCACTGCCATTGTCGGTTCGCCGAAAGCGGTGTTCAGCACCACGTTCGCGGTTTTACGGCCGACACCGGGCAGCGCCTCCAGTTGCTCTCGCAGGCGCGGCACTTCACCGTTGTGGAGCTGAACCAGCATTTCGCAGGTTTTCATCACGTTCACGGCCTTGCTGTTGTACAGGCCGATGGTCTTGATGTACTCCTTCAAGCCGTCCAGTCCCAACGCAAGGATCGCGGCCGGGGTATTGGCCACCGGATACAGTTTGGCGGTGGCCTTGTTGACGCCGACATCGGTCGCCTGCGCCGACAGGATGACGGCGATCAGCAATTCAAACGGGGTGGAATAGACCAGCTCCGTGGTGGGGTGAGGGTTCTGCGCCCGCAGCCGGGTGAAGATTTCCCGGACCCGTTCAGCCTTCTTCATGCAATATGTCCCGTGGTGCGCACGCGCTTGCCGCCAGCGGGCGTGACCGCCGCCTCGGCTTGGGCGCGGGCCTTCATCCGTTCATCAATCACGTTCTTGCCCGCAATCACCAGACCCAGGCAAAGGAAGGCACCCGGCGGCAGAATGAAGAACAGGAACTTGTGATAATCCGGCAAGGTCACTGTCCAGTTGCGCGCCGTCTCGCCGAGCAAAAGGTGCATGTTGGCGAAGAGCGTGCCGTTACCCAACAGTTCGCGCATGCTGCCCAGCAACACCAGCACCAGCGTGAAACCCGCGCCGATCATCAGACCGTCAAAGGCGGAAGGTAGCGGCGGATGCTTGCTGGCGAAGGCTTCGGCACGGCCCAGCAGCGCGCAGTTGGTGACAATCAAGGGAATGAAAATGCCCAGGATCTGGTAGAGCTGGTAAGTATAGGCATGCATGACCAGTTCGATGCAGGAAACAATGGCGGCGATGATCATCACCAGGATCGGGATGCGCAGCGTGTCAGGCACCTGGCGGCGGATGACTGAGACCGCCGCATTGGACGCCGCCAGCGCCAGCGTCGTCGCCAGCCCCAGCCCCAGGCCGTTGACCACGGAATTGGAGCAGGCGAGCAACGGGCATAGCCCCAGTAACTGCACGGTGGAGGTATTGTTCTTCCACAGGCCGTCAATGGCGATCTTGCGGTAGGAAATCTCGCTCATGGTTGCTCCTTCGCACCGGGCGCGGGGGTGAACAATAAGTCCCGGTGTCCCTGATAGTAGATCAGGGCGCGATGCACCGCCTTCACAACCGCGCGCGGGGTAATGGTGGCGCCGGTAAACTGGTCGAATTGCCCGCCGTCCTTGCGCACGGCCCATCCGGCGTCATCGGGATGGTTCAATGACTTGCCGGTGAAGACATCAATCCAGGACGATTTCGCGCGGTCAACGGCGTCGCCCAGACCGGGCGTTTCCTTGTGGGACAACACCCGCACGCCCGCCAACTCACCGGAGTAACGGACTGCCACCAGCAGGCGCAGACGGCCGCTGTAACCGTCCGGCGCAACCACCGGAAACAGCACGGCGACCGGCTGGCCGCCTTTGGTAGCGCGCCAGACCGTTTCCGGCCCGCTATGGCCCAGCAGGGCGGAATCTTGAATAGTCAGCGGATCGGCCAGCAAATCGTTGTCGTAATTACCGGACGGAATCAGTTCATTCAGGCTGCGCATCAATTCCCCCTGGCGGCTGGCCTCGATGCGGGCTTCGGTCAGATAGTTCATGCCCGCGATCATGCCGGTGGTGACGGCGGCGAAGGCGCTGAGGATCAGGGCGTTTTTCAACATCGACCGGCTGATCGTCGTCATGATTTGCCCCCCTTCCATTTCACCGGCTTGACGTCATGGCCGAAGGTGCGCGGTTTCACCAGCAAGTCGATGGTGGGCGCGGCCAGGTTCATCAACAACACGGAAAAGGCGACCGCATCCGGATAGCCCCCCCAACTGCGAATGATGAAAATCAGCGCGCCGATACCCGCACCGTAAACCAGCTGCGCCGGTCTGGAGGTAGCAGCGGTCACCGGATCGGTGGCAATGAAGAATGCACCAAGCATGGTCGCGCCGCTCAGCAGGTGAAACAATGGTGAGCCGTAATGCGCGGGATCAAACAGGTAGAAAGCCGTGGACAGGCCGCCCAGCATCAGCAGCAGCGACACCGGAATATGCCAGCTGATGATCCGTTGCCACAGCAGGTATGCGCCGCCCAGCAGGAAGGCCAGATTGACGGCGGCCCAGCCCTGCAACTGTACCCATTCGTTGAGCAGGGCGTTTTCAGCCACCCCCGTGCGAGCTTTCTGGCGGAAGACATCCAGCGGGGTTGCGCCGCTCAGGGCGTCGGGTAATACCGGCTGACCTGCAAAGGCCTTCAGCGCCGCCACCGGATCAAAGGCGGATCCGGCGGGATTCCAGCGCGTCATTTCCGCCGGGAAGGAAACCAGCAGCAGGGCATAGGCAATCATGGCGGGATTGAAGGGGTTGCTGCCCAGCCCACCGTAGAGATGCTTGGCAATGGGCACAGCGAACAGCATGCCGATCAGGCCGATCCACCACGGCGAGGACGGCGGGATGGCCAACCCCAGCAACAGGCCGGTCACCACCACCGAGAAATCCAGAAGGAAAAAGCGTACCGGGCGCCCGCGCGCCTTCAGGCAGGCAGCTTCCAGCAGCACGCCGGACAGCACGCACCACAGCACATTGAGGATGACACCCGCGCCGAAAGCGTAAGCCAGGGCCAGCATGCCCGGCACGGCGGCGTAGACCACATGGCGCATCACCTGACCGGTCGAGCGGCGGCCGGTGGCGTGGGGCGAGGTAACGGTCATCAGCGCCATATGCAGTTCTCTAGGTCGTGGCCGTCTGGGCTTGTTGCAGGGAGGATTCAGCGGCGGCGACCGCAGCGCTCAGGGTCTCGATTTCGGCTTCAAGGGCGGAGACGTCTTCACCGGCGTCGCGGGCAATTGCCAGGCGCTTTTCCGCCTTTTTCAGGTTGCTGCGCGCCAGCGCGGCGGCAATGGTCAGCGCCTTGACGTCCGGAAGGGGGGCGGCAACCGTTGCTCCGGCCTCGGCGGTCACCACGGGAGCCACGCGCGTGGCGGCAGCTTCCGCCTTGGCCTTGCGACGGGCTTCCTTCTCGGCTTCCTCCCGCGCCATTCGTTCCTTACGGCGCTCAAAGCGCTGGCGGGCCAGTTCCGCCTTTTCGGCTTCGCGACGGTTTTCGGCGATAGCCCCCTTGGCGAAGCGATAATACTGCACCAGTGGAATATGGCTGGGGCAGGCGTAGGCGCAAGCACCGCACTCTATACAGTCATCCAGGTGATGCGCTTCCGCCTTGTCCCATTCTTCCGACTTGGCGAACCACAACAACTGCTGCGGCAGCAGGTTGACCGGACAGACATCCTCGCACGCGCCGCACCGGATGCAGGGCATCTCCGGCGGAGGCGGCGGGAAATCGACCGGGGTCGCAGCAATCAGGCAATTGGTGGTCTTCACCACCGGCACCCGCAGGTCGGGGAGGGTGTAGCCCATCATCGGGCCGCCGACAATCAGGCGGTTGACACGGTCGTAGTGAACTCCGGCCTGCTGCAGCAGGAACTCCGCCGGGGTGCCGAAACGCACCTCGAAATTACCGGGCGAGCTGACGCCCAGTCCGGATACCGTGGTAATGCGGGAAATGGACGGCTCGCCATGCTCGATGGCGCGATGGATGGCATAGGCCGTACCGACGTTCAGGCAGAACACACCGACATCGGTCGTGCGGCCGTCAGCAGGAGCCTCGCGTCCGGTCAGGATATACACGGTTTGCCGCGCCGCGCCGGAGGGATAACGCGCCGGTGTCGCCAGAATTTCAATATACGGCTGGTCCTTTGCCGCCATCTGCAAGGCCTGTATCGCTTCCGGCTTGTTGTCTTCAATGCCGACAATCAGCCGCTGCGCGCCCAGCATGTGCCGCACGATGTCACCGCCCGCCAGCACCCCGGCGGCGCGCTCACGCAGCAGCGCGTCATCGGCGGTAATGTACGGTTCGCACTCCATGGCGTTGATCACCACGGTATCCACCACCGTCCCCGGTTTCAGGCTCAGCTTTGCGCCGGTGGGAAATCCCGCGCCGCCCATCCCGGCAATGCCGGCCTCACGGATCAGGGCTTGCAGGGTTGACACGGAGGCCTGCGTGTAATTGTCCAGGCCGGCCAGGGCGGTCCATTCATCCCGGCCATCGGGTTCAATCACCACGCACCGCGCCAGCAATTCCGAGGGATGATCCACCGGATACATCCCAATATCAATCACCGTTCCCGACGTGGTGGCATGCACCGGCGCGGAAACAAAAGCCCGGACTTCCCCGACCTTCTGCCCCTTCAGAACCTTGTCACCCACCGCCACAATCGGCCTGGCTTCTTCGCCCACATGCTGGATCATCGGGATGATCAGGCGTGGCGGCAGACCGGCAAAGCGGATGGGGGTCGACACCGATTCGCTCTTGTGTTCGGGTGGATGGATGCCGCCGGGCATGCGCCAGGGTGCGTATTTCATGGATTATTCCACCTGCCGGACCGGAATGAGTAGATGCGGACGGGCCGGGCTGGTGCCAACGCCGGGCGGGGGTGACCAGTGCCAGGTCTGGCGCGTTACCGGCACCGGTACCATGTCAATGCAATCGACCGGGCAGGGCTCGACACAGAGATCGCAGCCGGTGCATTCGCTGGTAATGACGGTATGCGTATGCTTGGCCGCACCGATAATGGCATCCACCGGACAGGCCTGGATGCACTTGGTGCAGCCGATGCATTCCGCTTCCCGGATGAAGGCGACCTTGCGCACCTCCTGTTCCACGCCGTATTCGGCATCCAGCGGAATCGAATCGACGCCCAGCAGTTCGGCCAACTTGTCGATGGTGTCCTGGCCGCCGGGTACGCAATGATTGATGGCTTCGCCCGCCGCAATGGCTTCGGCATAGGGATGGCAGCCGGGATGACCGCACTGGCCGCACTGCGTTTGCGGCAACAGGGCGTCGATGCGGTCGACAATCGGATCGGCCTCGATGCGGAACTTTTCCGCTGCAAAACCCAGCAGGCCGCCGGAAAACAGCGACAGCAGCAGCACGGCGAACAGAGCAACCGCGAGGGCGAGGACAAAGGCGGTCATGGTCTACCCGGGCAAAGGGACAGGTTCATCATCAGGCTAGAACCGGATCAGGCCGGAAAAGCCCATGAAGGACAACGACATCAGCCCGGCGGTCACCAGGGCGATGGCGCTGCCCCGGAAAGGGCGCGGCACATCGGCCACGTTGATGCGCTCGCGCAGGCCAGCGAACAGCACCAGGACCAATGCAAAGCCCAGACCCGAACCCAGACCGGTCAACAGCGCCTTGATGAAGCTGGGGTTGTCCTGGCGCACGTTCAGCAGCGCCACGCCCAGCACGATGCAGTTGGTAGTGATCAGCGGCAGGTAGATGCCCAAAACGCGGTACAGCGCCGGACTGGTCTTGTGCATCACCATTTCCGTGAACTGCACCGTCACCGCAATCACCAGAATGAAAGTCAGCGTGTTCAGGTATTCCAGATGCAGCGGCTTCAGCAACAGCACCGACGAGGCATAGGCCAGCACCGAGGACACCGTCAGCACGAACGTCGTCGCCAGCGCCAGCCCGGCGGCGGTTTCCAGCTTGCGCGAAGTGCCCATGAACGGGCACAGACCCAGAAACTGGACCAGCACGAAGTTGTTCACCAGAATGGTGCCCACCAGCAGCAACAGATACTCGCTCATGGCCGTTCGCAGGAAGATGATCAGGATTGATAACGGGATTATCGTTGATGCATTCCGGGGTCACAAGCAGCTTGCCGGTCTGACAGGGAAAATCGGCGCGATGGACACTGGAACGGCAGTACAACATCGGGTATGTTCGTGGTCTGGGACAGTTTCGCGCCCGCAACTCCTTTAATTTACACAGGAAATGACATGAACCGTACCCAGGGTGTGGCCCGCGTGGGTGAAATCGAATTGTGCTATGAATCCTGGGGCAAGGAATCGGACCCGGCGGTGCTGCTGATCATGGGGCTGGGTGCGCAAATGCTGCTGTGGCCGGACAGCTTCTGCGAAACGCTGGTCAATAACGGCTATCGCGTTATCCGCTTCGATAACCGCGACATCGGCCTGTCCAGCAAGATCCGCATCCGCAGCCAGAAACAGAACTTCCTGGTGGCGATGGCGCGCTTCCAGCTCGGCCTGCGCAATCCGTCGCCCTACACCCTGTACGACATGGCTTCGGACGCCATAGGTCTGCTGGATGTCCTGAAGATCGATAAGGCGCATGTGGTGGGCGCATCGATGGGCGGCATGATCGCCCAGATCGTCGCCGCCAAATATCCCGACCGCGTGCGCAGCCTGAACATCCTGTTTTCCAGCAACAACCAGGCGCTGTTGCCGCCGCCGCACCCCGGCGCGCTGATGCCGCTGATCAAGGGGCCGGGCGCCAAGGCCCCGCGTGAAGTGCTGCTGGATCACAGCGTCAAGGTTTTCACCCGCATCGGCAGCCCCGGCTATCCCGGTGATCCCGCTGAAATCCGCCGCTTCGCCAATGAGCTGATGGACCGCAGCTTCCATCCCGCCGGCGTGAAGCGTCATTTCCTTGCAGTGATGGGCTCGGGCAGCCTGCGTTCGCTGGCCCCGCAGATCAAGGCGCCGACGCTGGTGGTGCACGGCAAGGAAGACAAGCTGGTGCGGCCTGCGGGCGGCAAGGCCATCGCCCGCAGTATTGCCGGTGCTCGGCTGGAGCTGGTCGACGGCATGGGGCACGATATTCCCAAGGCGCTGGTGCCGCATCTCGCCGGGCTGTTTGTCAGCAATTTCCGCCGCGCCGCCTGAGTTTTTCAGCTATACCTGAGCCGGGGGCCGTCACAGTGCGTTTCCCGACTTCGACTTGAGGAGCATGCCATGAGCCGCACGATTGTCATGATTCACGGGATGTGGGGCACCCACGCCAACTGGCGGAAGTATCGCGATTTCTTCGAAGGCCGGGGTTATACCTGCGTGGTTCCCGACCTGCGTCACCATGATGTGCCGCCGGATGCGCCGCCGCCCGCCGGGCTGGGCGACACCGGCATCGAGGATTATGTTGATGATCTGGAGGCGCTGATCCGCGCTATGCCGGAGCCGCCGGTGATCATGGGGCACAGCATGGGCGGGCTGATCACACAGTTGCTGGCGGAACGCGGTCTGGGCAGGGCGATTGTGCTGATGACCCCGGCTTCCCCGGCGGGCATTAACGCCCTCAAGCTGTCCGTCATCCGCAGTACGATGAGCATCCAGTCTTCCTGGGGCTTCTGGAAAAAACCGATGCGGATCACCTTTCAGGAGGCGTGCTACGGCATTCTCAACCTGTTGCCGCCCGCGGAACAGCAACAGGCCTACGCTGCCTTTGTACATGAATCGGGGCGCGCGGCTTTTGAAATCGGCTACTGGCCGTTTGACATCAACCGTTCCACTTCCATCAACGCCGCCAAAGTCAAGCAACCGATGCTGGTCGTCGCCGCCACCGAGGACCGGATGACACCGGCAGCCGTGGTTCATAAGGTCGCCGAAAAGTACGGCAAGAATGCCACCTACATGGAGTTTGCCGGGCACTCGCACTGGATTCTGGAGGAGCCGGGCTGGGAAGCCGTGGTCGGAGCCGTGGAAAGCTGGGTCAGCCGCCATGCGGATTGACCATGTCCAATATTGAAAAAGGGAGCCGAGGCTCCCTTTTTCATTGCGTCATCCTCAGACCGACTGGCGGCGCTTCGGCAGGACATCCTTCAGCTTGTCGCGCATTTTCAACACAGCTTCTTCCGTGGTGGCCCAGTCAATGCATCCGTCGGTCACGGACTTGCCGTACTCCAACTGCGACAGATCCTTCGGAATGTCCTGACGGCCGAACTTCAGGTGGCTTTCCACCATCAGGCCGACAATGGACTTGTTGCCTTCCAGAATCTGGTTGCTGACGTTGTCCATCACCAGTGGTTGCAGCGCCGGGTCCTTGTTGGAGTTGGCGTGGCTGGCGTCGATCATGATGTTATGAGGCACCTTGGCCTTATCCAGCTCGCGCTCGGCCAGCGCCACCGACACGGAGTCGTAGTTGGGCTTGCCATCGCCGCCGCGCAGCACCACATGACCGTAGGCATTGCCATTGGTGTTGATGATCGCCACCTGGCCTTCCTGGTTGATGCCCAGGAAACTGTGCGGATTGGCCACGGACAGCAGGGCATTGATCGCCACTTTCAGGCCGCCGTCGGTACCGTTCTTGAAGCCGACCGGCGACGACAGGCCGCTGGACATTTCGCGGTGCGTCTGCGATTCGGTGGTGCGCGCGCCGATGGCGGACCAGGCAATCAGGTCGTGCATGTATTGCGGCGACATCGGATCCAAGGCTTCGGTAGCGCAGGGCAGGCCCATTTCGTTCAGTTCCAGCAACAGCTTGCGACCGATATGAAGGCCCTTCTGGATATCGAAGGAGTCGTTCATGTCCGGATCGTTGATCAGGCCTTTCCAGCCGACCGTGGTGCGCGGCTTTTCAAAATAGACGCGCATCACCAGATACAAGGTGTCTTCCACCTTGGCGGCCAGGGCCTTCAGGCGCTCGGCGTATTCCTTGGCGGCTTTCAGGTCGTGAATGGAGCAGGGGCCCAGCACGATGAACAGGCGGTGATCCTTGCCGTCAAGGATATTACGAATGGTCTGGCGACCGGACAGCACGACCTGGCGGGCGGACTCGCTCAGGGGGAGTTCGTCTTTCAGCGCTGCCGGGGTAATCAGGACTTCAGTCGAGCGGACGTTGATGTCTTCAATCAGGGAATCAATGGTCATGATGATGAGCAGGTTTGGTAAAGCATTCGATTGTAGGGCGAAACCGGGGAAAGTGTCACCCCTCATCGGACCGGGAAGATCCTGACGAGACAAGGTTAATTCGCAAACCATGTCAAATTGTAACAATAAATCATTACATGACCGCTCCGGCTTCTGTTTAATATGGCTTATCCGATTTATCAACTAGGGAGATTCCCATGCGTTCCGTTCTTATTGCAGCCGTTTCCGGTAGCCTGATGCTGGCGGGTTGCACCACCAACCCCTATACCGGCGAAAAGCAGGTCAGCAAGGCGGCCATCGGCGCGTTGACCGGCGCCGCCGTGGGCGCGCTGGCCGGAGGCAAGGGCAAGCGCAACGAAGGCGCGGTCATTGGCGCTGCCTTGGGCGGCGGTGTCGGCCTGTACATGGACAACCAGGAAAAGAAGCTGCGTGAGCAACTTCAAGGTACCGGTGTCGGCGTCCAGAAAGACAAGGAAACCGGCGCGATCAGCCTGATCATGCCCGGCAACATTACCTTCCCGACCGCTCAGAGCGCCATCAAGCCTGACTTCTATGACACCCTGAACAGCGTTGCCAAGACCCTGAAAGAGTTCAACAAGACCACCATTACCGTCTCCGGCCATACCGACAATGTCGGTCGTGACGACTACAACATGAAGCTGTCCCAAGACCGCGCCGCTTCCGTGGCCGCCTATCTCAGCAGTCAGGGCGTAGCCTCCGGCCGCATTACCACGGTGGGCTTCGGCAAGACCAAGCCGATTGCCGACAACGCCACAGAAGTAGGGCGCGCCCAGAATCGTCGGGTTGAGATTTCCATCAATCCGCCCGAATCGGTCTGATCTCCAGCCCCAGACATGAAAAAAGCCGGGATTTTCCGGCTTTTTTCATGTCTGTCAATTTTTCAGTAAGCGCTTAACCAAACGGTTCAATGCCGAGCGTGTGCGATGATCACGATCCCGCCAAGGGTTGTATTCAACAACCTCGATCGCCCTCAACCGATGGCGGGGCAGGTACCTCATTGATTGCAAGAGACGCGGCAAGGACAAACCGCCGGGCTCCGCCACGCTGACTGCGGGCGCATACGCCGGATCCAGCGCATCAAGATCCAGACTCAGACCAAAACCGTTCGGTGACAGTGCAACCTGACGCACGGCCTCCCGCCAGCATGTCCGCAAACCGCGCCGTCGGATCTCATTCATGGTGTAGTAACGGACTCCCAGTCGCTGCATTCTTTCCGGCTCACCGGCTTCGAAGCTGCGAACGCCCAGCACGACGCTGTAACGGGGATCAACAGGCGGCAGGTCTGACAACAGCAGTTGAGAATCCCCTTCGCCCAGCAGGAGCGCCAGTGGCATGCCATGTACATGACGGCTGGGGGATGTGAAAGGCGTGTGACTGTCGAGATGGGCATCTATCCACAACAGGCCCAGTGGCCGCTGGCCGAAGCCGGTCATCCCCTGCCAGGTACCCAGGGCGCAACTATGATCCCCGCCGATAATCAGCGGCAAGCCGCGATGGCGCATCCGGGCAACCCGTCTGGCCAGACGGATACTGGATCGGCGAAGCTCCGGGACACTTTGCGGCCATGGCAGGGGATTCCCTGGGCATTGCCAGACCAGTCCGCCATCGCCAAGGCCGAGCCTCCGCTTCAAGGCTCCGCGAGCCAACTGGGTCGGGGCCGCCCGGCTCCCCGGGTCGGCTCCTCCTATGGCGAAAGCGGCGCCAATCATGACGGATTTCATTGTCCAATTTCCGGATTTGTGTTCTCATTCAACATATCACAATCAAAAATAAAGACATGGGCATTCCCATGCCAATGGAATCAAAGGTAACATCGTTCAATTGAGCGTTACCGGAACTTAGAGTGAGGACTTCTCATATGCGTCGCCTTGGATCAGGACTGGCATGCGCCGGCATTTTTGCATTGACCGCCTGCTCGTCTCCGCAAACCGCCCTGCATCCGGTCAGCAACCCCCAATTAACGGAGCTGCGCGGCAAGATCGACCACGTTCTCGATAACTATCGTCCCCGCGAGTTCACGCTCGGCTCTTACATTGCCTCCACCAAGGGGACCCTGTTCCAGCCTGTTCCTGCAACCGACGCGCGTAATGCCATTGTCTATCTTTATCGCCCGAACAGCGTATGGAATGCCGAGGAAGTCATTGCGCCCAGCATTTTCCTGAATGGACGCCGCCTGCACGGCCTGCGCAACAATGCCTATTTCTGGATGGAATTGCCGGCAGGCGAGTACGAGTTTGCCGGTCGTCGGCCCGTTGGACCGGTCTACCTTGGATTCATCTTCAAAACCACCCTGAAGGTGGAAGGCGGCAAGAGTTACTATTTCCGCTATGACGAAGAAGGTTACCGCTTCCGCCCCGACCAATCTTCCGGACTGGTGAAAGTCGGACCGCTCAGCCAGTTGCCTGAAGCCATGGCCTTGAAGGAAATCCGCGAAACCCAGCTCGATCGTCCCGGTTACTCATTTGCAACCTTGGCTCAGCAACGCTGGAAACCTTTCAATCTTTACCAGACGGGCGAACATCCGGTTCCGACCGAACGAATCCAGATGCAGAAAGATGTTTCCATTGCGAAGAAGGCCATCTGGTGGAATCCCCTGACCTGGTAAGCCCTCAGCGGGCGCAAGTGCGCCCGAACCATATTCCGGTTGGCTGGTTGTTGCTTGATCTGGCGGGAATGGCACTGCTGGGTACAGGGTTTGCCGTACTGCTGGGAAAACTCACGATAAGTGCCGATATTTCCTCTCAGGTTGCAGGTTGGGGCCTGATTGCCACCGGCTTGTTTTCCATGCTTCCGCTTTACCTGAAAATTCTCAAAGCCGTACGTCATTACCGACAGGAAGACCAGGCTTTCATTCGAAGCCTGGAAGAAGCCCGTCAGTCTCGCCCGCGCGACAGGAATGCTTAGTGCGGCAGGCCGATATCCCTGTACCAGGCCTGTAATTCAGACATCACATCCAGCAAGCCTTCGTAGCTTCCTGCCACTGACTCCCGGGTGCTTTCCGGTTCATTCTTCAGCGATGCCTTAAGACTATCCTCAAGCTCGCCGGCTGCCTTGCGCAACGACGGTACACCGCAATAGCGGGTGGCGCCATGGAGATAGTGGGTATGTGCCAGCAAGGCGGGAAAATTGCCGGCTTTCCAGGAAGATTCCATTTTCTCACGTTGGACGTCGAGACCCTCCAGCAGCATTTCCAGCATGTCCCTGGCCAGGTCGGGTTTACCCGCAGCCAACTGCAGGCATTCCTGCCAATTGATCAGCGAGCTTTCCGCCTCTGCAGAAACCGTTGCCTGCCAGGCGTGCTCCTGAATTTCCACTCCGGTCCAACGCTGGATAATATGCACCAACTGTTCTTCCTGAAGGGGTTTTGTCAGGTAATCATTCATGCCCTCGCGCAACATCAGTTCGGTTTCGTCAGCAAGAGCATGGGCGGTGAGAGCGACAATGGGTACTTTCCGGCCGCCGGCCTCATTCTGGCGGATAGCCCTGGTTGCATCGATACCGGACATGCCTGGCATCTGGATATCCATGAATATAAGGTCGAAAGCACTGTCACGCGCCAGCGCGACAGCCTCCATGCCTGAGCTGGCAGCCACGGTTTCCACCCCCATGTCCTGCAAGAGCGTGCATACCAGCTTCAGGTTGGCGGGGTGATCATCAACCGCGAGAATCCGGAGCGAATTCTGCTTGTCCGGATTCTGGGCGATGCTCCGGGCCGGGGCAGGTGAAGGCAGCCCGGACAGGCTCAGGCTACGTGCCAGCAAAGCTATCAATTCGCGGGGGCGCAATGGCTTGGGCAGGCTATAAAGGCGGCTGACTTCCGCACTTTCTGACTCAAGCCGGCTGTCATAACCCCGTGTCAGGACAATGATCGGGCCGTCAAAACGGCTGCGTATGCGTTGCAGCATGCCATCCGGCAACCCTCCGGCAGGGCTGCCGCCGAGTACAAGGGCATCTCCCTTTTCAGCCAGTAAATCGATAGCACCATCCCAGTCGGACAGCTGGACAATACTGGCCTCGGCATGACTTAGTATGTTGGCGATCAACTGCGAGGTCTTTTCATGGGATTCCATGATGACGATATTCTTGTATTTCAGGCTGGGGCGAGGCTGGGGCCTCTCATCCGCCACCGCCGCCTTGAACTCGAACCAGAACGTTGATCCCTTTTCCTGGGTTTCATCAAAGCCGATTTGGCCTTCCATCAACTCCACCAGATTCTTGGCGATGACCAAGCCCAGGCCGGTTCCGCCAAATTGTCGGCTGACGGAAGGGTCGCCTTGCTGGAAAGCCTGAAACAGGTCCGCCTTGGCCGTCCGGCTCAGGCCAATACCCGTATCGCTGACGCTGATGCGGATGATGTGGTGCAACGGCCGTGTGTCTTCAAGCATGACCCGAACCACAACCTCACCTTGAGTGGTGAATTTGATGGCGTTGCTGACCAGATTGGTCAGCACCTGTTTCAGGCGCAGGGCATCGCCCTCAACAATTTGCGGTACATCATCGTAAATGTAGGCCAGCTGCTCCAGTCCCTTGTCGTCCGCCTGGGGAGAGAGCATGTTCAGCACATCAAAAACCGCGTCCTCAATTGAAAAAGGCTGCTTTTCAAGTTGCAGCTTGCCGGCCTCGATCTTCGAGAAATCGAGGACATCATTGATGATCGCCAGCAGGTTGTTGGCGGATTTCCGGATGGTTTCGACAAAATCAGCCTGACGGGGCTGCAATTCCGACTTCAGCAACAATCGGCTGAATCCATTAATGCTGTTCAGCGGTGTGCGAAGCTCATGGCTGATATTGGCGAGGAAGGCGGATTTGATGCGGTTGCCCTCAATGGCCTGGGCACGGGAAAGGCGAAGCTCAATGTTCTGGGCTTCAATGGTTTGGTAGTTCTCCTCAAGGTCCGCACTGGTCTGTTCGATATCCTGGCGCAACTCAGCGACGCTGTGTTCAACTTTGGCCAGCAATTGATTGATGTCATCCTGCAACTCGGCCAAATCCCCTTCGGCCTTGCATCTGAGGCGCTGATCCAGACTTTGCGGAGTCAACTGGCTGATTTGGCGGCTCATTTGGGAAATCGGTTCGAGCCATCGGCGCAGGCTTGATGCCAGCAGCAAGGCCAGGACAAACAGGAAAATGAAGGCAGTCAGCGTGGTGATGATGACCGACTGGTACCGGGCAATCACGTAGGGAGCAGGACGCAACTCAAGGGCGATCCAGTAAGCATTGCCATCATGGGTAAAGGGGGAAAGGGCCTGCAGATAATATTCATCCTGATTGGATATCGTGGAGTGCAGCAGCATGGCTTTCGGCAAGGTATCCAGCGGCACCTGCAACATCGGACCGGCGTGCGCCACCGTCAGGACATTCTTGTCAATCACGCTGACTGAACGGACATATCGGCTCTCGAGGGCATCCTGCAACAGTTTCTGCCAATGGGTCCGGTCAGGTGTCCCCATAACCTCAAGTCGGTATTTCTCCACCAGCAATTCGGCATTCCGGGTCTGGAGATCATCGATATCCTGAAAGCGGAAGAGGACGGTCAACACACCATAAATCGCCACGAACAGCGTGACGGGAACCAAAGTGGCCAGCAACAGGCGGGTGTGCAGACTGACGGTTTTCATAGGAAAAATGATTCCGGAGCGGATGAGCTACTTTAGCGAAAGAGCATGTCACTGGCAGCACTTTTTCATTACAATCGCGCCCCAGATTCCCGGAGGCTCCCCCATGGCATACATGACCCTTGAACACGGCGTCGGCAATACCCCGCTTGTGCGCCTGCAACGCCTGGGGGCGCATACGGGCAATACGCTGCTGGTCAAGCTGGAAGGGAACAATCCCGCAGGGTCGGTCAAGGATCGACCGGCGCTGAACATGATCCGCCGAGCGGAGGAAAAGGGCGTTATCCGTCCCGGTGACACCCTGATCGAGGCGACCAGCGGCAATACCGGGATTGCCCTGGCGATGGTGGCCGCCATGAAAGGCTACCGCATGGTGCTGATCATGCCCGACCACATGAGTCAGGAGCGCAAGGACGCCATGGCCGCCTATGGCGCCACCCTGATCGAGGTGCCTCAAAGTAGCGGGATGGAAGGAGCGCGTGATCTTGCCTTGCGAATGCAGGAGGAAGGCAAGGGACTCGTGCTGAACCAGTTCGGCAATCCGGACAACCCCTTGGCCCATTACGAGAGCACCGGTCCGGAAATTTGGCGTGATACCGGCGGTACGGTCACCCACTTCATCAGTTCCATGGGCACCACCGGCACCATCATGGGCGTATCCCGCTATCTGAAGGAGCAAAACCCGGCGATCAGCATTGTCGGGCTGCAACCGGGCGATGGCGCACAAATTGCCGGTATACGCCGCTGGCCGGAAGCCTATTTGCCGACTATTTTTGAACGGAACAGGGTCGACCTGATCATGGACATTCCCCAGCGGGCGGCCGAAGACACCATGCGGCGCCTGGCACGGGAAGAGGGTATTTGCGCCGGTGTATCGTCCGGCGGGGCCGTCTGGGCCATGCTGCAACTGGCCGAGCAGGTCCGCGATGCCGTGATGGTGGCGATTGTCTGCGACCGGGGTGACCGCTACCTCTCCACCGGCCTGTTTTCCGCGGAATAGGGACCCCCGGCAACCAGAGCCAGAGTCCACGATGAAGGAAGTGAGCGCTATGCCCAGAGAAAAAGGAACCCTGGTTTTCGATATCGAAACCGTCCCGGACATCCGTCACGCGAAGCGCCTGTACGGGCTCAACAACCTGAATGATGCCGAAGCCTTTGAAGCCTTGAAGAACATCCGCCGGCAGGAATCGGGCGGTTCGGACTTCTTCCGCCACCACTTGCACCGTATTGTCTGCATTTCCGTGGTGCTGCGGCTGGGCGACAGTATCCGCGTCTGGTCGCTGGGGGAAGAAGATGGTGATGAGGCCGATATCATCCGCCGTTTTTTCCATGCCATCGACAAGTACGACCTGACGCTTGTCTCCTGGAACGGCAGCGGTTTCGACCTGCCGGTACTCCATTACCGGGCCATGCTGCACCAGATCAGCGCGCCGATGTACTGGGAAATGGGCGATCATTACAAGGATTTCCGCTACAACAACTACATCAACCGTTTCCATTTGCGTCATATCGACCTGATGGATGTGTTGTCGATGTATCAGGCCCGGGCTGCACAACCACTGGACCAGATTGCCTCTTTCCTGGGTTTTCCCGGCAAGATGGGCATGGACGGCAGCCAGGTCTACGACCAGTTCCTTGCCGGAAATCTCGCGGCCATCCGCAACTATTGCGAAACCGATGTGCTGAACACCTGGCTGGTGTATCTGCGCTTCCAGCTGTTGCGCGGTGAACTGTTCCGACCGGATCACGATCAGGAAATCGCCCTGGTGCGTGACTTGCTGGCCGCCAGCCCGAAACCGCATTTGCAGGAATTCCTCAGCGCATGGAATGCGGCTCAAGAGACTCACGACTGATGAACAAGAAACAGCGCCAGCGTTTGAAAGACCAGGCTCCCGAGACCCTGGAGATTGTCCGCCTCAGCCACGAAGGCCGGGGTATCGCCTACCACGACGGCAAGACCGTGTTTGTGCGCGGCGCCCTGACCGGGGAAACGGTGACCGCCCGGACCACGCTGATTCGCGGCAAGTACAACGAAGCCGACACGGTGGAAGTAATGCAGGCCTCCCCGGAACGCATGGAGCCGCCTTGCCCGCACTTCGGCATCTGCGGCGGCTGCGAATTGCAGCACATGGCCCCGTCCGCCCAGATCGCTTTCAAGCAAAAGGTGCTGGAAGAACAGTTCCGCCATTTTGGCAACCTGGAGCCGGAAACCTGGCTGCCGCCGCTGGTGCACGACACCCCCGATTACCGTCGCAAGGCCCGTCTTGGTGTCAAGTTCGTCATCAAGAAGGACAGCCTGCTGGTCGGCTTCCGTGAGAAGGGATCGCCGTACCTGGCCGAACTGTCTTCCTGCGCCGTGCTCGACCGGCGCATCGGTGGCCGGATCATGGCCTTGCGTGAGCTGATCGGCGGCATGGAGGCGAAGGACACGCTGCCGCAGATCGAATTCGCGGCCGGGGACGAAGGCGTTTCCCTTGTGTTCCGCCACATGGAACCGTTGTCCGCCAACGATCAGGAAAAGCTGGTTTCCTTCTGCCGTGACCTGGGTTGGCAATGTTACCTGCAACCCGGCAATTACAGCACCGTGCACCGGGTCTGGCCGATTGAAGGCGAAGACCGCCTGACCTACCGCTTCCCCGATTTCAATCTGGAAATGCGTTTCCATCCGCTGGATTTCACCCAGGTCAATACCGCCATCAACCGGCAAATGGTGAAGCTGGCGATCGAGATGCTGAATCCGCAGCCGGGCGAGCGGGTGCTGGACCTCTTTTGCGGACTGGGCAATTTCACCCTGCCGCTGGCGACACGCGCCGGTCATGTGATTGGCGTGGAAGGTGACGCGGCCATGACCGAGCGCGGCTATGAGAACGCCCGGCACAACAAGCTCGACAATGTTGATTTTTACGCCCAGGACCTGACGGCGGATTTTTCCGGCCAGCCGTGGGCGAAGGAGGGCTTTGACGCCCTGCTGATTGACCCGCCGCGTTCGGGCGCCCTGGAAGTGGTACGATATTTGCCTCGTTTCGGTGCAAAACGCATTGTCTATGTTTCCTGTAATCCGGCTACGCTGGCGCGTGACGCCGGCGAACTGGTCAAGGCCGGCTACAAGCTGAAAAAAGCGGGTGTGATGGATATGTTCACCCATACCGCCCATGTCGAATCGATTGCCTTGTTCGAAAAAGGTTAAGCGATGGTCAAGGTTCGCGAAGATTATCCGCTGCGGGAAGACGGGCAGGTCAATCTGGATGCCTGGATAGACCGCATCGGCACGCAGGTCGAATTGCACGAGCCGGCGCTGTTGCGCCGGGCCTGCCTGTTCGCCCATGACGCCGACGAAAGCTATGCCCAGGAGCATCCCTGGAGCACGCGAACCAACAGCTACCTGACCGGTCTGGCGATGGCCGACATTCTGGCCGACCTGAAGCTGGACCAGGAATCGATTGTTGCTGCCGTGCTTTACCGGGCTGTGCGTGAAGGCAAGACCACGCTGGATGTGGTGCGCAAGCAGTTCGGCGTTGATATCGCCTTGCTGATCGAAGGCGTGCTGCGCATGGCGACCATCAGCCAGATCATCAATCCCAATTCGGGCAACAGCAAATTCTCGCAAAGCCAGCTGCAGCTGGACAACATGCGCAAGATGCTGGTGGCAATGATCGACGATGTCCGCGTGGCGCTGATCAAGCTGGCGGAACGGACCTTCGCCATCCGAGAACTGAAGGACGCGTCCGACGAGCGCAAACGCCGCGTGGCGCGCGAAATCTTCGACATCTATGCCCCGCTGGCGCACCGCCTTGGCATCGGCCAGATCAAGTGGGAACTGGAAGACTTGTCGTTCCGCTATCTGGAGCCGGAAGCCTACAAGCACATCGCCCGCTTGCTGGACGAGAAGCGCCTGCAACGGGACGAATATATCCAGAACGTCATCAAGCGCCTCAAGGAGGCGCTGAACGCCGCCGACATCCAGGCCGAAATCAGCGGCCGCGCCAAGCATATCTATTCCATCTGGCGGAAGATGCAGCGCAAGAAGCTGAGCTTCCACGAGCTGTATGACATCCGTGCGGTGCGCATCATGGTGCGGGAAGTCCGTGACTGTTACGCCGTGCTGGGGATCGTGCACTCCCTCTGGAAACACATTCCCAAGGAGTTTGACGACTACATCGCCACGCCCAAAGAAAACGGCTACCGCTCGCTGCATACCGCCGTCATCGGCCCCGACGGCAAGGCGCTGGAAGTGCAGATCCGCACCCAGAACATGCATGAGGAAGCCGAACTCGGCGTTTGCGCGCACTGGGTCTACAAGGAAGGCAGCAAGGGCAACTCCAAGGACGCCGGTTACGAAAGCAAGATTGCCTGGCTGCGGCAGGTGCTGGAATGGCAGGAGGACATGGGCGAAGGCCAGATCGATATCCTTGCCGACCAGATCCGCCAGTCCATCAAGTACGAACGGGTTTATGTCTTTACCCGCGACGGCCATGTGATCGACATGGAGGCTGGAGCCACTCCGCTCGATTTCGCCTACACCATCCACACCCAGTTGGGTCATTCCTGCCGGGGCGCGAAGGTCAACGGCCGCATCGTGCCGCTCAACACCCGCCTGCAAACCGGCGACCAGGTGGAAGTGCTGACACAGAAGGGAGGATCGCCAAGCCGGGACTGGCTGTCCGGCAGCCTGGGCTATCTGGGCACCACCCGTGCTCAGGCCAAGGTGCGGCAGTGGTTCAAGCTGCAGGATCGTGAAAACAACATCGCTGTCGGCCGCGAGTATCTGGAAAAGGATCTGGCGCGGCTGGCGCTTACGCTCAAGCATGTCAACCTGGCGGACTATGCCGCCCGGCTGAACGTCAAGACCGCCGACGATATCCTCGCCGGTATCGGCGCCGGCGATATCCGTCCCTCGCATGTGGTGGGCCTTATTGCCGAAAGCCTGCCGCAGGAAGTGCCTGCCGAGCCGCCCGCCATCCTGTTGCACAAGGGACGCAAGGCTTCCCGCAGCGGTGTCATCGTCGAGGGCATGGATAATGTGCTGACTCATGTCGCCGGCTGCTGCCGTCCCATTCCCGGTGAACCGGTGGTGGGCTACATTACCCATAACCGCGGCATCAGTGTCCACGCGGTGGGTTGCAGCGAGCTGCTGAAATTGCAGGAAGAAGAGCCTGACCGCATTATCGAGGTCAGCTGGCAGCAAACGGTCGGCACGGTACAACCGGTGAACATCCATGTACAG
>DASUIL010000284.1:0-3599 GCA_036273075.1 Fluviicoccus sp.
GCCTTCCATCAGGATGCGGGCGCTGCGGCTCATGATGGCCTTGGTGACCGTCCACTCGCCATTGACCTTCTTGGCCTGCGCGCCCACGCGCAGCGTGCCAGACGGATGCCCGAAGCGCACCGCCTCGCGCTCGGCGCCGCCTGCCGCCAGGTTCACCAGCGTGCCCGGCACAGCCGCCGCCGTGCCGATGGCCACCGCGCAGGTGCCCATCATGGCGTGGTGCAACTTGCCCATGGACAGCGCGCGCACCAGCAGGTCGACCTCACCCGTACCAATGATCTTGCCGCTGGAGGCCTTGTATTCCTTGGGCTGGGATACGAAAGCGATCTTCGGGGTGTGCTGGCGGGTCAAGGCTTCTTCCGCCGTCTTGATCAGGCCCATGCGCAGCGCGCCGGCGACGCGGATCTGCTCGAAACGAGCCAGCGCCTTCGGATCGGTGTTGATGGCTTCGCGTAACTCAGTGCCGGTGTAGCCAATATCCTCGGCGTTGACGAAGACCGTGGGAATCCCGGCGGTGATCATCGTGGCCTTGAAGGTGCCGACGCCGGGCACTTCCAGATCATCCACCAGGTTGCCGGTGGGGAACATTGAGCCGCCGTCTTCACTGTCGTCGGAGGGATCGAGGAACTCCAGCACGATCTCGGCGGCGGGGAAGGTGACGCCGTCCAGTTCGAAATCGCCGGTTTCCTGCACCAGGCCGTTTGTCACCGGCACATGGGCAATGATGGTTTTCTGGATATTGGCCTGCCAGATGCGCACCACGGCGGTGCCGTTTTGCGGAATACGGGCGGGATCAACCAGCCCGGCATGGATGGCGAAAGCTCCGGCCGCGGTGGACAGGTTGCCGCAGTTGCCGCTCCAGTCGACAAAGGCCTTGTCGATGGAGACCTGGCCGTAAAGGTAATCGACATCGTGCTCGGGCACGCTGCTCTTCGATAGGATGACGCACTTGCTGGTGCTGGAGGTGGCGCCGCCCATGCCGTCGATGTGGGCGGCATAAGGGTCGGGGCTGCCGATGACGCGCATAAACAGCTTGTCGCGGGCTTCGCCGGGCACCTGACAGCTTTCAGGAAGGTCTGTCAGCTTGAAGAAGACGCCCTTGCTGGTGCCGCCGCGCATGTAGGTGGCGGGGATGCGGATTTGGGGGCTGTTTGACATGGGGGTTGTCCTTTAATGAAAAAGGGGCGCACTGCGTGCGCCCCTATACCTCAGCCCTTGCTGGACTCCAGAAAGTCCTTCGCAAACCGCTGCAGCACGCCACCGGCCTCATACACCGACACTTCCTCATCGGAATCCAGGCGGCAGGTCACCGGCACGCGCACCACTTCTCCGTTGCGGCGGTTGATCACCAGCGTCAGGTCGGCGCGCGGGGCCAGCTTGCCCTCGACGTCATAGGTCTCAGTGCCGTCGATGCCCAGTGTCAGGCGGGTGGTGCCCGGCTTGAACTCGCAGGGCAGTACGCCCATGCCGATCAGGTTGGTGCGGTGGATGCGCTCGAAGCCTTCGGCCACGATCACTTCCACGCCCGCCAGACGCACGCCCTTGGCGGCCCAGTCACGGCTGGAACCCTGACCGTAGTCGGCCCCGGCGATGATGATCAGCGGTTGCTTGCGGTTCATGTAGGTTTCAATCGCTTCCCACATGCGCATCACCTTCCCTTCCGGTTCTACGCGCGCCAGCGAACCCTTCTTCACCTGTCCATCCACCACGGCCATTTCGTTGACCAGTTCCTTGTTGGCGAAGGTGGCGCGCTGGGTGGTCAGGTGGTCGCCGCGGTGGGTGGCGTAGGAGTTGAAGTCCTCTTCCGGCAGGCCCATCTTGTGCAGGTATTCACCGGCCGCCGAGTTCATCACGATCGCGTTCGACGGCGACAGGTGATCGGTGGTGATGTTGTCCGGCAGCACGGCCAGCGGGCGCATGCCCTTCAGCGTGCGCTCCCCGGCCAGCGCGCCTTCCCAGTACGGCGGGCGGCGGATGTAGGTGGACATGGGGCGCCAGTCGTACAGCGGCGAGGCAGCCTTTTCCGAGTCCTTTTTCTCAAACATCGGGATGTAGACGCGGTTGAACTGCTCCGGCTTCACGGCCCGGGCGACGATGGCATCGATCTCTTCATCCGTAGGCCACAGGTCCTTCAGGCGGATTTCCTTGCCATCAACCACCGCCAGCACATCCTGTTCGATGTCGAAACGGATGGTTCCCGCGATGGCGTAAGCCACGACCAGCGGCGGCGAAGCCAGGAAAGCCTGCTTGGCGTAGGGGTGGATACGGCCGTCGAAGTTGCGGTTACCCGACAGCACGGCGGTCGCATACAGGTCGCGGTCGATGATTTCCTGCTGGATCTTCGGATCCAGCGCGCCGGACATGCCGTTGCAGGTAGTGCAGGCAAAGGCGACAATGCCGAAGCCCAAGGCTTCCAGATCCTCCAGCAGACCGGCTTCCTTCAGGTACAACTCGACCACCTTGGAGCCCGGGGCCAGCGAGGATTTCACCCACGGCTTCCGGACGAGGCCCAGCTTGCGAGCGTTGCGCGCCAGCAGACCGGCGGCGATGACGTTACGCGGGTTGGAGGTGTTGGTGCAGCTGGTGATGGCGGCAATGATCACCGCGCCATCCGGCATCAGGCCTTCGGCTTCCTGGGCGCGCGCCTTGTCCAGATCGACGGCGATGCCGCGTTCCTTCAGCGCCGACACCGGCAGGCGGCGGTGCGGGTTGGACGGACCGGCCATGTTGCGGACCACGGAGGACAGGTCGAACTTCAGCACGCGTTCGTACTGGGCATTGACCAGCGAGTCGGCCCACAGCCCCGCTTCCTTGGCGTAGGTTTCCACCAGCGCGACTTGCGCGTCGGAACGGCCGGTCAGACGCAGGTAGGTCAGCGTCTGTTCGTCGATAGAGAACATGGCGGCGGTGGCGCCGTATTCCGGAGCCATGTTGGAGATGGTAGCGCGGTCACCGATGGTGAGACCGGGAACGCCTTCGCCGTAGAACTCCAGATACGCGCCGACCACCTTCTCCTTACGCAGGAACTCAGTGAGGGCGAGCACGATGTCGGTGGCGGTGATGCCGGGCTGGCGCTTGCCGGTCAGTTCGACGCCGACCATGTCCGGGGTACGCATCCACGAGGCGCGGCCCAGCATGACGTTCTCGGCTTCCAGACCGCCCACGCCCACCGAGATCACGCCCAGCGCATCGACGTGCGGGGTGTGCGAGTCGGTGCCGACGCAGGTGTCGGGATAGGCGACGCCGTTGTCGTTGTGGATCACCGGCGACATCTTCTCCAGGTTGATCTGATGCATGATGCCGTTACCGGCCGGGATCACATCGACGTTATCGAACGCGGTCTTGGTCCAGTTGATGAAGTGGAAACGGTCTTCGTTGCGGCGCTCTTCGATATCGCGGTTCTTCTGGAAGGCGTCGGGGTCGAAACCGCCGCATTCCACGGCCAGCGAGTGGTCGACGATCAGCTGCACCGGCACCACCGGATTGACCTTGGCGGGGTCGCCGCCCTGATCGGCAATGGCGTCGCGCAGACCGGCCAGATCAACCAATGCGGTCTGACCGAGGATGTCATGGCAGACAACGCGCGCCGGGAACCACGG
>DASUIL010000285.1:0-3131 GCA_036273075.1 Fluviicoccus sp.
GCCTGGCGGGTGGAGGCGGGGGCGGTGCTCTTGATGTTGAAGGAGTCGCAGGCCGGGCACCTGCCGCCCGGGAATTTCCGGCTGGATCGGTTGCCGCAGTCGTTGCAGAGGTAGGCCATGTTGTTGTTCTGGCTCGGGCGCGTTTCCGGCAAACATAGCGCGCTTCGCGGCGGAATGCCATTCGAAGGCTGATGGTCAGCCGCGGCGGCAGGAGCTTGCGTGAAGCGGGTTTTTGCGGAATGTGTCGGCAAGGCGACAGAGTTTTTCCTTCGTATGGCGCATGCTGGAGATATAACCTGATCAGGAGTCGGATTATGAAATCCCTGTCCTTGTGGCGCGCCAAGACAGCTTCACTGCGCCTGACCGACGGCGATGCGGTGCATGCCGTCCGTGTTCCCGGGAAGCGGCTGTTACAGGGACTGTTGTGGGCCGGCATCGTAGTGGCAGTCGTCCCGGCCGCCGCGGCCGAGTCCGCCGCGCCGCCCGCGAAACTGGCGCTTGAACGCCAGGGCATCCGCGTCTGGACGCACATGGCCGAAGGCAACCCGGCGGTGAACTACCGCGCCACCACCGTGCTCAACAGCACCGTCACCGGCGCGGCCAACCTGATCCTTGACCCGGACATTGCACCGCAATGGGCGCCCTATGTGCACCGCATTGACGTGATCAGCCCGCCCGACAGCGCTGGCATCATGGTCTTCCGCATGGAGCTGGACCTGCCGTTCCCCTTGCAGGACCGCGATGTGGTGGTGCGCGCCCGCATCACCCGCGCCGCCGACGGCGTCTTCACCCTGCTGGGCGAGGCCGTGGCGGACGCCCGAGCGCCGGCGCGGCCCGGCGTGGTGCGCATTACCCGTTACCAGGGCGGCTGGACCATCCGTCCGGCGGGCGCGGGGCAGGTGGAAGTCACCACGCGCGGCTACGCCGACCTGGGCGGCGCGGTGCCGTTGTCGCTGGCCAACCTGCTGGTGCCGCAGCAGCTGTTCCAAATGCTCAGCAACATGCGCGACCAGGTCGGGCAGGCGGCCTTCCGCAACATGACCGCTGCACTCGACTGACGGTCCCGGCCGGGCGTCCTTTTCCGGACGCCCGGCAAACTGATCCAGACGCCCAGTCAAGTTTCCCCCTCCCGAATTCCCTACGTTAGGCGATAGCAGACCCGGATCACCGGGCCGTCCCTGTCCCCGACACAAGAACAAACCGGGAGTTCCACCATGATCTACGCCAACCCCAACCACGAAGGCTCCGTCATCCAGTTCAAGGGCCGCTACGAGAACTACATCGACGGCGGCTGGGTGCCGCCGGTCAAGGGCCAATACCTCGACAACCTCAGCCCGGTCAACGGCGAGGTCTTCTGCCAGGTGCCGCGCTCCACCGCCGAGGATATTGAGCTGGCGCTGGACGCCGCCCACCGCGCCTTCGCCCTCTGGGGCCAGACCTCGGTCACCCAGCGCAGCAACATCCTGCTGCGGATTGCCGACCGCATCGAGCAGAACCTGGAAATGCTGGCCGTGGCCGAAACCTGGGACAACGGCAAGGCGGTGCGCGAGACGCTGGCCGCCGACATCCCGCTGGCGGTCGATCACTTCCGCTATTTCGCCGGCTGTATCCGTGCCCAGGAAGGCAGCATGGCCGAGATTGACGGCCAGACGGTCGCCTACCATCTCCACGAGCCGCTGGGCGTGGTCGGGCAGATCATCCCGTGGAACTTCCCGTTGCTGATGGCGGCCTGGAAACTGGCCCCGGCGCTGGCGGCGGGCAACTGCGTGGTGCTGAAGCCCGCCGAGCAGACCCCCGCCTCGATCCTGGTGCTGATGGAACTGATCAACGACCTGCTGCCGCCGGGCGTGGTCAACGTCGTCAACGGCCTGGGCGAGGAAGCCGGACAGGCACTGGCCACCAGCAAGCGCATCGCCAAGATCGCCTTCACCGGCTCCACCCCCGTCGGCCAGCACATCCTGCGCTGCGCGGCGGACAGCCTGATTCCCAGCACCGTCGAACTGGGCGGCAAGTCACCCAACATCTACTTTGCCGACGTGATGCAGCACGAGGACGATTACCTCAGCAAGTGCGTGGAAGGCATGACGCTGGCCTTCTTCAACCAGGGCGAAGTCTGCACCTGCCCGTCGCGGGCGCTGATTCAGGAAAGCATCTACGACGACTTCATCGGGCTGGTGGTGGAACGGTCTTCCCGCATCATTCGCGGCAACCCGCTGGACACGACAACGCAGGTGGGCGCGCAGGCCTCCGCCGAGCAGTTCGACCGCATCATGAGCTACATCGCCGTCGGCAAGGCGGAAGGGGCGAAGGTGCTGCTGGGCGGTGACGTGGCCAAGGTCGGCAACGGTTTTGAAAAGGGCTTCTACGTGCAACCGACGCTGCTGTTCGGCACCAACAACATGCGCGTTTTCCAGGAGGAAATCTTCGGGCCGGTGGTGGGCGTCACCACCTTCAAGGATGAAGCGGAAGCGCTGGCCATCGCCAACGACACCGAATTCGGCCTGGGAGCAGGCCTGTGGACGCGCGACATGAACCGCGCCTACCGCATGGGCCGCGCCATCCAGGCCGGACGGGTGTGGACCAACTGCTACCACGCCTATCCCGCGCACGCCGCCTTCGGCGGCTACAAGAAATCCGGCATCGGCCGCGAGACGCACAAGCGGGCGCTGGAGCACTACCAGCAGACGAAGAATTTGCTGGTGAGTTACAGCACGAGTCCGTTGGGGTTCTTCTGAGGAAAACCCCCTCTCCCTAACCCTCTCCCCCAAGGGGAGAGGGGACTAAACCCACCACTCATCCCCCCGCGCTAGCCAATCCTTCCCCGCCATGCCTACACTCCCCGGAACCCATAACAACCATAACCCTCGTCCCGAGGTCGTCATGCTGGATTCCGGACTGGCGTCACGCGCCGCCTTCAACCGCCGTCGGCAAACCCCGGCGCAATTGGTGGAAAACCGCACCATCTACGAGCGCCACGGCGCCGAACTCTCCATTTACGACACGTTTTCTCCCGCCGAGAAAGTGCGCCTCGACGCCGAGGAAGTGCTCTATTGCGGCATGATCACCGGCAAGAAGGTGCTGCACGGCCAGCAGCAGTTCCAGTCCGATTTCCTGCCGCACGAATCCTTCGT
>DASUIL010000286.1:0-2504 GCA_036273075.1 Fluviicoccus sp.
AGCGCTCCAACCCTGCCTTACCAGTCCGTCCTGTTTGATCTTGACGGCACGCTGGTCGACACCGCCCCGGACTTCATCCGCGTCCTGAACCGCCTGCGCGAAAGCTACGACCGCCCCGCCCTGCCGCACGACGTCATTCGCTCCGTGGTATCCGCCGGAGCCCGCGCCATGGTACAGACCGGCTTTCCCGAACATCCGGTGGACTCCCCGGAATTCGCCCGCATCCGTCAGGAGTTTCTGGATCTCTACGCGCTAGGACTGGCGGACGAGAGCCGTTTGTTTGACGGGATGGAAGACATTCTGGTGCGACTGGAAGCACGCGGCATCCCGTGGGGTGTCGTCACCAATAAGCCGCGCATCTACAGCGAACCGCTGCTGGCGGGTCTTTCCCTCTCCGACCGATGCTCGGTACTGGTATGCCCCGATGACGTAACCCGCACCAAACCGGACCCCGAGCCGCTGTACCTGGCCTGCCGCCAGCTGCCCGCCGACCCGCTGCGTTCGGTCTATGTCGGCGACCACATTCGCGACATAGAGGCGGGCCGTAACGCCGGCATGAAAACCGTCGCCGCCGGTTGGGGCTACGTCGTGGCCGGCGAAGACCCGCGCGACTGGCAGGCTGACCTGCTGGCGTGGCAGGTGAAGGATCTCAACTCCCTGCTAGACTTGAATTAGGATTTCCGCGCGCGAAAACGCACTTCCGCGCGCCCGACCATCATCACGAGGCATCCCATGACATTTCCCGGACAAGACTATCAGGCTCCGGCCAACCTGCTGCAAGGCCGCGTCATTCTGGTCACCGGCGCCAGCGACGGCATCGGCTGCGTCGCCGCCCGGCATTATGCCGCGCTGGGCGCCACCGTGGTCCTGCTGGGCCGCGACCTGCAAAAGCTGGAAATGGTCTATGACCTGATCGAAAAGGCGGGTCACCCGCAGCCGGCCATCATCCCGATGAATTTCAGCTCGGCCACACAGGCCGACTTTGACCAGTTGGCGGTCAGCATCGAGCAGGAACTGGGCCGTCTGGACGGCATCCTGCATTGCGCCGGACTGCTGGGCGATATTACGCCGCTGGAAATGTACGACCCCGACACCTGGGATGAACTGATGAAAGTTAACCTGCGCGCGCCTTTTGTGCTGACGCAGGCGCTGTTGCCGTTGCTGAAACGCTCACCGGACGCTTCGGTGATCTTCGTCAGCAGTAGCGTCGGTCGTAAGGCGCGCGCCTTCTGGGGCGCTTATGCTGTTTCCAAGCATGGCGTCGAAGCCTTGAGCGCCCTGTTTGCCGATGAAATGGCGAACGTCTCGAACATCCGCTTCAACTGCATCAATCCCGGCGGCACCCGCACCAACATGCGCGCCCGAGCCTATCCGGCCGAAAACCCCGCCACGGTCAAGACTCCGGAAGAAATCATGCCGCTGTTCTCCTGGCTGATGGGACCGGAAAGTCAGGGCGTGAACGGACAGTCCCTGGATGCCCAGCCGCCCCGTCTGGCCTGAGCCTGAAGGCGGCCATAAAAAAACCGGGAAAATCCCGGTTTTTTTATGGCTCAACCCAGGCTCATACTTCTTCCTGCTCGAAACCCTGATCCGAAAAGGCATCACCCTTGCTGTTACCGTCGCGACGCTGCTGACGCAGGTAACCGCCGCGGCGCGCGGGCAGAGGCTTGTCCTGCATGCGTTCCGCGCGACGCTTGGCCAAGCCGTACAACCCGGTGCCGGTGCGCGGCTTCAGCTTGACCAGAGCAGTCAAACCATCAATCTCTTCCTTGTCCAGCTCCATCCAGCGACCAGTATGGAGATGACGCGGCAGCGATACCGTGCCATAACGAATGCGCAGCAAGCGACTGACGCGCAAGCCTTGCGATTCAAACAGGCGGCGGACTTCTCGGTTACGGCCTTCCTTCACCACCACCTGATACCAGCGGTTGATGCCTTCACCGCCCACTTCAAAGAAGGACTCGAACTTCGCAGGGCCATCTTCCAGCTGCACGCCATCAATCAGTTGCTGACGGACGCCGGGGGTGACTTCACCCATGACACGCACCGCATATTCGCGCTCCACCTCGTTTGAAGGGTGCATCAGGCGATTGGCCAGTTCTCCGTCGTTGGTAAACAGCAACAAGCCGGTACTGTTGATGTCCAAACGGCCAACCATGACCCAACGGTCGCCGCGCAGGGGCGGGAGGCGATCAAAGACTGAAGGCCGCCCCTCCGGATCGTGCCGGGAACAGATCTCGCCTTCCGGCTTGTAGTAGATCAATACGCGGCGCTTGGTTTCCTCCTCGACGGTGAAATGGACCTGACGTCCATCCACGCGCAACTCATCACCGGCCTCGATGCGCTCACCCAACTGGGCGATACGGCCGTTGATGCTGACACGCCCCTGTGAAATGGCCTCTTCCATGTGACGGCGTGATCCAAGACCCACCCGGGCCAAGACTTTCTGCAACTTTTCGCTCATGGCTTCAGCCTATACTCACTCATTACTAACCAGGCCCTCG
>DASUIL010000287.1:0-5453 GCA_036273075.1 Fluviicoccus sp.
GGCTTGTAGGTTTGGGCGACCTCATGGACGATTTCCTCCACCGCCGCCGTCATCGGCACCTCGATTTCCTTGGCGATGCGCTTGGGATCCAGGCGGGCGAAGATTTCCTCGGCGCGGATCAACCGGGTGGTCATCAACTCCACGGAAATGGTGGCCATCTTCACGGCCTTGCGCGGCACGATGCCCTGCCAGCCGAAGAAAGGCTTGATACCGACGAACTCCAGCGGCGAAAACATCATTTCGATGGCCACCACCTTGGTGACATAGCCGATGAAGCCGCTGATGAAGGGAATGGAGATGTACAGCCACATATGGGCCTGGAATTCTTGCCACATGAAAGTGTCCTTGCCGGGTCTCAGCCCTGTTCAGTAGATCAAGTCGGTCGTGACCCGTTAATGTGATGGATTCACACTGACGGGTCAATGCTCATAGGCGACAGAAGCTGGCGTCATTATGGCCAGTCATTTTACTGGGCATTGCGCAAGTCGATGAAGGGCGTCGCTCCACCGGTCACTTGCGGCAATTTGCCATCCCACTTCTCGATGGCGCGCTGCTGCATTTCGATCTGGCGCAGCTTGATCAGGTTTTCAGTGACGTTTTCCTTCTGCACGCGCAGCGCCTCGGCTTCGGCGCGGGCCTGCGTCATCTTCTGCTCGGACTCAATGCGGATGCGCTCCAGGTCACGCTCGGCCTTGAGTTTCAACTGTTCAGCCGTGGTCTTGGACTCAATGGCGTTGCTGAACTCGCGGGAAAAGGCGAAGTTGACAATGGAGAACTCATCAACGATGACGCCGTTGTGCCCCAGCCGTTCTCGCAACAGCGCACGGATCTTGTCACGGACTTCCTGCCGCCGGGAAACCAGTTCTTCGGCGGTGTAAACGGCCGTCGCCGCCTTGACCGACTCCTGTACGGCAGGCAGGATGATGCGCTCGGATACCGCGGCCAGCGTACCGACCGTCTGGTAGGTTTCCGCAACACGCACCGGGTCCAGATGGTAATTGATGGCGACATTGGTGGTTACCTGCTGCAGGTCCTTCGAGGCGGCGTCACCCTGCCCTTCGCCTTTCTGCACCTTGACGTCCATCACCACCACTTTTTGCATGATGGGTATCCGGAAATGCAGGCCCTCGCCCATGATTTCCTTCTGCACCGCGCCGAAATTCATGACGACACCGCGCTCGCCAGCCCCGATCACGACAAACGGATTTAGGATTAACACAAGCAGTAATGCGCCAAAGCCCATAACGGCGTATTTTACGAAGTTTACATTCATGGTCGGTTCCCTGGAGTTTCCCTTGAGGCTTAACCCGTTCAAGCTAATCATATTTGTCCTGTCATGGCTAGCATTCGGCTCCCTGGCCGCCGGGGAAGGGCTGAAACGGTTCGGATCCTCGCCGCCACCGGTTTCCAGCGCGGGCGCCGCCCGCGATTTCCTGCCCGCCGAGCAGGCTTTCCGCCTGACCGCCAACCCGCAAGGAGATCATCTCGCCCTGCAATTCACCGTTACACCGGGTTATTACCTGTATAAGGACCGCTTCCGCTTCAAGGTCGCCAGCGGCAATGTGATTCTCGGGGAGGCCCGCTTCAACCATGCACCGGAATGGAAGGATGACGCGGAATTCGGCCGGGTGCTGGTCTACCACGGCGATGTGCTGGTCAGCCTGCAGGTCAGCGGTCAAGGGGAAATCCAGATCGGCTGGCAGGGCTGCGCCGACGCCGGATTGTGCTATCCGCCTCAGTCGCAGCTTGTGCCGGTCAGCGCCGCCGCCCGAACCCCGGATATCCGCATTACCCCGAAGGATGTCGCCATTCCGATCCCGACGATTGTGCCGACCATTACCTACGACCTGACCGATGAAACCGCCGTTACGGATGCACCCGAGACGGTCAATGAGGCCGCGCGCGCCGTCTCCCCTCCCGCTTCCGATACCTTCAATCTCAGCGACCGGCCGCTGCTGGCCTTGCTGACGCTGTGGTTGCTGGGACTGGGTCTGGCGTTTACCCCCTGCGTGCTGCCGATGCTGCCGATCCTGGCCGGTATCGTGGCGCGGCAACATGCGGGCAACGCCCGCCAGGGCTTCCTGCTGGCGCTGGCCTATGGCATCGGGGTAGCGATCAGTTACGGCTCCATCGGCGGCATGGTGGCGCTGTTCGGCGCGCAGGCCAATCTGGCTCTCTGGCTGCAGCATCCGGTGGTTCTGGCGGTGTTCAGCCTGCTGTTCGCGGTGCTGGCGCTGGCCAGTTTCGATGTCTTCCACCTGCAACTGCCCTCCGGCTTGCAACATGCGCTGGACGCCATGAGCCGCAAGGGCAAGGCCGGAAGCTACGCGGGCACCGTGGTGATCGGTTTCTTTTCGGCGCTGGTAGTGTCGCCTTGTGTCTCCGCGCCGCTGGCCGGGGTGCTGCTGACGGTCTCCGCCATCGGCGAACCATTGACCGGCTTTGCCGCCCTGTTCGCACTGGGCACGGGGCTGAGCACGCCGTTGATGGTGCTGGGCGCCAGCGAGGGCCGATTCCTGCCGAAGTCCGGTCTGTGGATGCACCGGGTGAAACAGGCCTTCGGGGTCATGTTGCTGGGCGTTTCCATTACCCTGCTCAACCGCATGCTGCCCGGCCCGGCCTCATTGTTCCTGTGGGCGGTGCTCAGCGCCGGAACAGCGTTCTGGCTGAACCTGTGGGGCGGCAAGTGGCGGGTATTGTGGCGGACGCTGGCCTGGACCGGACTAATCTGGTCCGCGGCCCTGCTGGCCGGGGCGGCCAGCGGCGGTTCGAATCCTCTCCAACCGCTGGAGCACCTCGGTCGCGGAGAGGCCGCTCCAGCGGCCGCGGGCAATGAATTCCGCACCATTCGCGGCAGCCTGGAACTGGATGCCCTGCTGGAGGAGTCGCGCCGGACCGGCCGCCCCTTGCTGCTCGATTTCTATGCCGACTGGTGCGTCAGCTGCAAGATCATGGATCGGGAAATCTTTGGGCAGGCGGCGGTTCAGCAAAAACTGGGGAACTGGCTGCTGGTGCGCGCCGATATCACCGAAAACACGCCGGCCTCAAGGCAATTGCTGGAGCGGTTCCGGCTTTTCGGCCCCCCGGCCATCCTGTTCTTCCACCTAGGGGTGGAAATGCCGGAGGCTCGGATTGTCGGCGAAGTCTCGCTGCCCGGGTTTGAAGCCCATCTGGTGAGACACCGCCTGACTGTCGCCAAATAACCCTGAAATAATTGTGCAAATGCTGCCGGTCTCGCCTATGGTTTTGGAAACAACACCAGGTAATGGAGCGCGGCGATGGAACACCACTGGCTGACCGCTTCGGCGGAATTCGAGGACGGCACGAAGAAAATCTACAGTGTCCGAGAACAGGCTCCGGAGGGCGCCAGCCCGGACGAATTCTCCACCGTCGTGGTCATTGAATGGATCTACGAAGAACAGCTGCCCGACCAGCACCTGCTCAAGGAAATGCAGGCCTTCGAGGATCTGCTGGAGCCGCTGGATGACGGCGAGGAAAGCTTTCTGGTGCACATCATTACCGGCGACGGCCAGCGCGAATGGTGTTATTACACCCGCAGCTACGACCGTTTCATCCAGCGCATGAACAAGCTGCTGGCCGGCCGCAAGCATTACCCGCTGGATATCGAATACCAGGATCACACCGACTGGGAGTACTGGGAAGAAATCCGCGAGTACGTACAGGAAGGGGCCGTGGGCTAGACCCCATCCGCTTGGAGAGTGTTATTCAGCGGCGGCCTTGGTGTCGCCACCCTTGCCTTTATTCTTGCCCTTCTTCTTTTTCCGGCCGCCGCCCTCGCCGTCATCACGCTCCGCCTTCTGCCAGCGCTTCAGTTGTTTCAGCACCCGTCCGGTAATGCTGTCATCGGGGTAATGCCCCTTGGAGTCCGGTGTTCCCATGGGCATACCCAGCAGCAACTCCAGGGCCTCCTCGGCGCGGCTGATCGCGTAAATGGTGAACTGCCCCTGCTCCACCGCTTCCAGCACGTCGGCGCGCAACATCAGGTTGCGCACATTCTGCACCGGCATGACAACCGCCTGCTTGCCGGTGATGCCTTTGAGCTTGCAGGCAGCGAAGAAGCCCTCGATCTTGGCGTTGATGCCGCCGATGGGCTGCACATCCCCGACCTGGTTCATGGACCCGGTAATGCCGATACCCTGCTGCACCGGAATGCCGCTGATCGCCGACACCAGCGCCGCAAGCTCTGCGAGCGTGGCGCTGTCGCCGTCGACGCCGCCGTAGTTCTGCTCGAAGGCGATGCTGGCGGAAAAATGCAGCGGCCGTTCACGGCCGAAACGCGACTTGAGGAAGCTGGACAGGATCAGCACGCCCTTGGCATGCAGGGGGCCGCCCATATCGACAGTGCGCTCGATATCCAGCACGTCGCCGCCGCCGTGATGCACGGTGACGGTAATGCGCGACGGCATGCCGAACTCGCTGTCGGCGTAATGGATCACGGTCAGGCCGTTGATCTGCCCGACGACGACGCCGTCCAGCGTCAGTAACTGCGTGCCGTGGGCGATGTCTTCCAGATAGTACTCGCGCAACTGGCCGCGACGGCGCTCCTGCCCGTCCAGCGCCAGCCGCACATGCCGGGAAGTGACCTGCTTGGCGTCTTCCGATTTCGCCCAGAAATGCGCCTCACGCAACAGGTCGCCGACGCTGGCGGCATGCAAAGACAGCTTGAACTGGTCTTCCGCCGCGCGCGAACTTTCCTCGATCAGGCTCATCAGCGCGCTGCGGTCAAAGGGCATCAGCTTTTCCTTGGCGACGCAATCCGCCAGGAAATGGCCGTAACGCTGTTCGTTGTCAAGGCTGCGCGGCATGGTGCCCGCGAAATCCGCGCGGATCTTGAACAGCTGCTGGATTTCCGGGTCGTACTCCTGCAACAGGTAGAAGGTTTCCGGATCGCCCAGCAGCACCACCTTCAGGTTCAGCGGAATCGGGTCCGGCTCCAGCGAGATGGTGCCGGTCAGGGTCAGCATCTGCTCCAGCGAGGACTGCTTGATGGCCCGCGACTTCAGCGCCCGCTTCAGGCCTTGCCAGGCATAGGGCTGTTCCAGCACCTGCTCGGCCTCCAGCATCAGGAAGCCGCCGTTGGCGCGGTGCAGCGAACCGGCGCGGATCAGGGTGAAGTCGGTGGCGACCGTACCCATGTAGGTGACCTGTTCAACATGGCCCATCAGGTTGTAGTGCGTCGGCAGGTCTTCAAACACCACCGGCGCGCCCTTCTTCGGGTTGTGCGACACCACCACGTTGATCTGGTAGCGCGAGGGAATGGCGTTGTCGGAGGTGACGCTGGCGACGGCGTCCTGCTCGTTGTCCTGGGCATTGAGGATCAGGTCGATGTTGTCGACCACGTCCTGCTCATAGGCCTGCAGGTAGTCGGTGAAGGCCTTGAGCTCGCTGAACTGGTCATGCACGCGCTGGATCAGCGGCTTGATCGTGGCCAG
>DASUIL010000288.1:0-3497 GCA_036273075.1 Fluviicoccus sp.
CGCCGCCGGTCACCAGAAAGACGCTGTTTGCGATTTGCATGGAAAGGATGCTCCTTCACGGGGTTAAGATGGGCACCGATATTCCGCCCGAAGCCGCTCGATTTCAAGAGCTTTACCGGACGAATATCCAATAAATTCCGCATCCCCCGGTCATGAGTCCAACAAGAAGCCGATGCGAATTGAATGCGAATCCGGTTTCACTTTATGGTCGGAATCGCCCTGAAAAGAACAATATTTCACCGACCGGAGCCCGCCATGCTGCCCTTTGCGCCCACCGCCGCCGTCCGCCAGCTGCAACAGAGTATGCCCGGCGATGCGGGCATCCTGCCCTTCATCGGCCGCAGCTTCGATTTCCTCTATGATCCCATCGGCGCGATGCTGGCGATGCGCGAGCAGTACGGCGACGTGTTCTGGACGCAGTCGCTGGGCATCCACGGCGTGTTCATGATCAGCCCGGAAGCCAACCAGCTGGTGCTGCGCAACGAGGACAATGCCTTTTCCAACCATCTGGGTTGGGACTTCTTCATCGGCAAGTTCTTCAAGCGCGGCATCATGCTGCTGGATTTCGAGGAACACCGTTTCCATCGCGGCATCATGCAGGCCGCCTTCAAGAAGAACGCGCTGGTGCGCTACCTCAGCGGCATGAACCCGGCCATCCGCCAGGGCATCGCCCGCTGGCGGCCCGGCCCGGACTTCAAGGTGCTGGTGCATCTGAAAAAACTGACGCTGGACATCGCCACCGAGATCTTCATGGGCGAGAAGCTGGGGCCGGAGGCGGATCGCGTCACCCGCGCCTTTATCGACTGCGTGCTGGCGGGCACGGCGCTGATGCGTTACCCGGTGCCGGGCGGGCGCTGGTATCGCGGGCTGAAGGCGCGGGCGGTGCTGGAAGACTTCTTCCGCTCACGGGTCGCCGCCAAGCGCGCCCACCCCGGCGACGACCTGTTCAGCCGCCTGTGTCTGGCCGAGGACGAAAACGGGCAGAAATTCACCGACGATGATGTGGTCAACCACATGATTTTCGTGATGATGGCGGCGCATGACACCTCCACCATCACCCTCACCGCCATGTTCTATTACCTGGCAAAACACCCGGAATGGCAGGAAAAGATCCGCGCCGAAAGCCGGGCGCTGGGCAAGGAGTTCATTGAGCACGAAGACCTGCCGAAGCTGAACGCGGCGGACATGGTGATGAAGGAATCAATGCGGCTGCTGGCGCCGGTGCACGGCATTCCGCGCAAGACGGTGAAGGAAGTGCGGTTCAAGGGCTACACGATTCCGGCCGATACCTACGTCATCATCAGTCCGATCGTGACCCATCATCTGGCGGACTGGTGGCAGGACCCGGAGAAATTCGACCCGGAACGCTTCAGCAAGGAACGCAACGAGCACAAGAAGCACATGTACCAGTACCTGCCCTTCGGCGGCGGCGCGCACATGTGCATCGGCCTGCATTTCGCGGAAATGCAGGTGAAGGCGATCTTGCATCAGGTGGTGTTGAAGTACCGCTGGAGCGTGCCGAAGGGCTACACCATGCCGATCAACTTCACGTCGCTGCCGACCCCGGCGGACAAGTTGCCAGTGCGGCTGGAGCGCGTCTAGAACCCCAGCGCCCGCGCCCCCTGATAGAACACGAACGACGCCACCCACGCCAACCCCAACGGCCAGGCCACGGCAAACGCGGTATAGGCGCGGCTTTTTGACTCGGCCAGCAGTGTCGCCACGGTCGACAGGCAGGGCGTGTACACCAGCGTGAAGATCATGAAGCTGTAGCACTGCACCCAGTCCATGCTCTGCGCGATCTGGTGGCTGAGGGCGTCGCCTTCCAGCCCGTAGATCACCGCCAGCGAGCCGACCACGATTTCCTTCGCCACAAAGCCGAAGATCAGCGCGATGGCCATCTGGCCGTCAATGCCGATCGGCGACAGCACCGGTTCGAAGAAGGTGCCGACCATGCCGGCCAGGCTGTTGACCCCGGCCACCGGCACGCCCGGCGGCAGGTGCGTCATCGCCCACACCAGCGCCACGCCCAGCGTGATGAACTTGGTGGCGCGGTTCAGGAAGTGCCGGGCCTCCTGCCAGGCGCGCAGCCACAGCATGCGCACGGTGGGCAGCCGGTATGGGGGCAATTCCAGCACGAAGGGTTCACGGTCCGTGAACTGGCTCTTGAAGAGGAAGGCCGTCACCACCGCCGTGAAAACACTGAGGAAATACAGGCTGAACAGCACCAGCGGCGCCTGCTTGCCGGTAAACAGGATGGTGGTGAGGAACAGGAACACCTGCAACCGCGCCGAGCACAACGAGAACGGAATGACCAGCATGGTCAGCAAGCGCAGCTTGCGCGAACGCATCACCCGCGTGCCCATCAGCGCCGGGACGTTGCAGCCGAAACCCATCAGGATCATGACAAAACTGCGGCCGTCCAGCCCCATGCGCGCCATGAAGGCGTCCATCAGGTAGGCCGCGCGAGAGAAATAGCCGGTGTCTTCGACCACCGCCATGAACAGGAAGAAGATGATGATGATCGGCACGAAGGTGGCGACGGTGGCGAGACCGTCCCACAAACCGTCCAGCAGGAACCCGGACAGCAGCGGCGGCGCCCACGCCAACAGCGGCGTCAGCACGTCGGCCTTCAGCCAGCCCTGGGCAAAATCAACGCCGTCCTGCAAGGGCGCGCCCAGCAGGTAAACGGCTTCAAACAACAGGAAGAGGATGCCGAAGAACAACGGCAGCCCCAGCCAGGGGTGCAGCAGCCAATGGTCAAGACGATTGGAAAGCTTGTCGGAGGCCAACGCCGGCACATCAACGGCGGCCTGCGCCAGCGAAGCGGTCTGCAGGCGCAAGACGCTGTCTTCCGGCAGCGCGGCGAAGGCGCTGTCGGGCACCTGCACCGGGGCGGACTTGGCGAGGCCCTGCTGGAAGGTGGGGATGACCTGGTTCATGCCCTGCCCCAGCTTGGCGCTGATCGCCACCACCGGCATGCCCAGCCTCTGCGACAACACGTCGGTCTGGATGCGGATGCCCATCTGGTCGGCTTCGTCCTTCATGTTGACGAACAGCACGGCGGGCAGGCCCAGCGCCTTGATTTGCAGGGCGATGTGCAACTGGCGCTCGATCTGGACGGCATTCACCACCAGCGCCACCAGGTCGACGGGATTACGGGTCAGGAATTCGCGGACGACGGCCTCGTCATCGGAGAAGCCGCGCAGGTCGTAGATGCCGGGCAGGTCGACAACCTCGACGACGCTGTCGCCGACAATCAGCCGGGCCGACAGCAGGTCAACCGTCACCCCCGGCCAGTTGCCGATGCGGGCCGAAGCGCCGGTGAGACGGTTGAAGAAAGTGGATTTTCCGGTATTGGGCATGCCGATGATGGCTACCCGGCGGCGTGTTCCCGGTTCAGGCGAAGACGACGGTGATGCCGGCGGCATCTTGGCGGCGCATGATGACATCGGTCGTTCCAATTCTCAGATGGAGGGGCCCGGCAAAGGGGGCGC
>DASUIL010000289.1:0-3022 GCA_036273075.1 Fluviicoccus sp.
CCCCGAGCCGCACGGCGTCGAGGGCATCCTCCAGACGGGTTATGCCACAGATTTTGACTCGGGTTCGATACGACAAGGGCTGTTCTGCATTGGAAAAAACAAGCCCCCGATTCTAGCAGCGATTCAGCCCTGCAACCACACCGGGCCGGGCGCTTCGCGCGGTAATTCAAACTCGGGCGGGTAAAGTGCGTCTACAAAGTACAGGCCGCCGGGACTGGCGGTCACCCCACCCTGAGTACGGTCCCTGACCCGGATCAAGTCCTGCACCCATTCCGGTTCGGCCTTGCCCTCGCCGATACGCATCAGCACCCCGGCAATGTTGCGCACCATGTGGTGCAGGAATCCGTCCGCCTGGATATCAAGGATGATCAGCGGCCCCTGATGCCAGACATTCAGGAAATGGACATCACGGACCGGTTGCCGCGACTGGCACTCGACGGCGCGGAAGGTGGTGAAGTCATGACGTCCGACCAGATAGGCAGCCGCCCGCTGCATGCGCTCGACGTCCAGAGGGTGATAGTGCCAGGTGACCTTGCCGGCCAGCTGGCTGGATCGCTGCGGGCTGTTGAAGATGATAAAGCGGTAACGCCGGGCCACAGCCTTGAAACGGGCGTGAAACTCATCACTGACCGGCTGTATCCAGCGCAGGGCAATATCCGGCGGTAATTGGGTATTGGTACCCAGCACCCAGTTGTAGGGCTTGCGGATCGAGGGGCTATCAAAATGGGCGATCATGCCGGAGGCATGAACGCCGGCATCGGTGCGCCCGGCGGCATGCACGATCACCGGATGAGCGGCGATTTTTGACAGGGCAATTTCCAGGGTCAGCTGGACGCTGGGGACGCCTTCCTGCTGGGTTTGCCAGCCCCGGTAACCGTTACCGTCATAATCAATGCCGATGGCGTAACGCATGCGCCCTGCCCCGAAAATAAAAGAGGCCGCTATTTATAGCGGCCCCGGGGTCGACGTCAAGAGGATGTCAGGCAATTCGCATCAGCATGCCTTGGGCTTCCTGCTTCTGGTTTTCCTTGCCTTCGGCAACGACTTCCTCCAGCAGGTCGCGGGCTGCAGCCTTGTCACCCATATCCACATAGGCGCGGGCCAACTCCAGACGGGTGGCATTCTCATCGGTTGAGGCCAGAAAGGTGAATTCCTTGTCCAGTGCAGCCAAGGCATCCGCATCGCCGCCGCCCAGATCAAAACCGGCTTCATCGTTCAGGGACAGGTCATCCCCCTGACCGGAAAGCTCAGCGTCGAAGGCGGCAGCCGCGGACCCCAGATCCTTGGACTCAAAGGCGTCAAATGCTGCTGGGGCCGGCGCGGCTTCAGCGGCCGGTTCGGGCGTGGTCGCGAAATCATCAAAATTGAAATCACCATCCAATGCCTCGAGGCCGGTCTGAGTTTCGCTGCGCAGGGGGGCATCCGTCACCGGCAGGTTGATTTGGCTAACATTGAACTCTTCCAGCTCAAGGCCTTCGGCCAGGTCAACCACATCTGCTGCTGGCGCGGGAGCAGCGACAAAGGTTTCCGGTTCGGCCGGCGCCGGCGTTTCCGGCTCGGCAACACCACTTTCTTCCTTGAAGTCGGACAATGCCTTTTCAAAATCAAAATCGGCGGCGGGAGCAGGCGCGGCAACCTGTTCGACAACGGGTTGCGGAGCCGCCGTTTGTTCGGCGAGGAAAGCATCAAAGCTGTCGAGGGACAACTCCTCGAATTTCTGCTCGACCTTCGCAGGTTCTTCGGTCGGAGCGTCAAAGGCGAAGTCCATGGCGGCCGGTTCAACCGGAGCGGGGGCAGCGGCAGGCTCGGACTTGCTGAAGCTGAATTCGAGACCGCCGTCCAGCAAGCTGTCGATTTCTTCCACCACCGGGGCGGAGGCTGGTGCGGTTTCGCGGATTTCAACATCCACGGCCTTGAGGTTGGGCTGCGACAAGCTCAGGGCGAAGTCCTTCTCAAGGTCTTCGAGACTTGGGCCTGCATCCTCCTTTGGCTTTGACGGGACAAAATCCAGGGTGCCTTCCGGGGCCGAGGACACAGGGGCCGCCTTAACCTCTTCCGGAAGACGTGCCTTGATCTCGTCAGCCTTGAACAAGGCCTCCAGCTCACCCAAGGCCTCAAGACGGGCGTACTGTTCCTGAAAACTCTGACGGTCGTTCTGGCGGACGAAGATCTCCAGCAGGAGCAGATGCAGGTCGGCGCGATCCGGTGTCTGGGCCAGCGCCTTGTTCAGAACGCCGACGGCTTGAGGATACCGCTCCAGATTGAAGTACGCTTGCGCTTCCTCCAGCGGATCCGTGGGTTTCTTGACCTCAGAGGCCGGCGCCGGAGCGGGTACAGGTGCGGGCGCCGGTGCGGCAGCAGGAGTAGCAGCCGGCTTGACCGGTGCTGCAGGCGCCTGACGGGCAGACGGAGCAGCAGAAGGCGCCTGCGGCTTGCGCGAGCGCGACTTCAGGAAAAAGATGGCGCCAATGATCACCAGCAGCGCTAAGCCACCGAAGACCGGCATCATCGAGCCGCCCTCAGCCTTGGCGGGTGCCGGATCGGCCGCCTTGGCCTCGGTCGAGAGGAAGGATTGCGTGGCCACGCCGCAGGCCAGAGTTGCTATCGCCTTGCGTTCCAGATGCTTGTCGGCATTCTTGTGCTTGGCCTGTTCCTGGGCCGCGCGTGCTTTGAGTTGGGCTTCCAACTGGGCGAGTCTGGCGTTTTGCATGGCTATTTTCATATCATTTGATTTGAGTTTGTTCTGCAACACGCTGACCTGGCCGGCCAGGTCAGCAGCACTCCGAGAGTGACCGGAGCCGCCGGACTTTCCGCCTGCAACCACTTTGGCGGCAGACGCGGCAGAGACTTCGGATTTGGCTGTTGCAATACCCGTTGACGGATGCCCGGTCGCAGACTTGCCGCCGGCCGGTGCGACCAACTTCATTTCGATGCGGGGCTGAGCGGCAACCGGAGCGGGCTTGGACGCGGAAGACGTCGCATTGATCTGCTTGCGGGAAAGCTTGCGGGTGTCAGTGGCGGA
>DASUIL010000290.1:0-10949 GCA_036273075.1 Fluviicoccus sp.
CCCAGCTGGTCCAGTTCCGGCGTGCTGACCCAGGGAATGTAGCCTTCCTCGCGCAAGCGGCGGGCGGTTTCCCGTGCCAGCCGCCGGTCGGCGGCGGGCACATAGTCAATCACCAGCACCGGTTTGCCATAGGTCCGGCGCGCCGTGTCCAGTTGTTGCGCCAGCCACTGCCGGTCGCTGTCCGGGACGTTCACAAAGCGGCGGGCGCGATTGTCCCAGCCGCGGTACAACGATTCGGCGGCCACCATCCAGACGGCGTCGTGGACAGCGGGCAGGATTTCAAACCCCCGGTTCATGATCAGGCGCGCCTCGGGCCAGCGGCGGTGCACGGTCCGGATCAGCGCCGCCAGCGCCGCTTCGCGGCGGGCCAGGTCAGCCGCGTCGCCGCCCAGCAGCCGGTAACTGTCCACCGTATCCAGGAAAAAGCCGCGATAGCCCTGCCGCCACAGCGGCGCAAAAACCCGTTCCAGCAGGAAGTCCGGCCAGGCCGGGTTGGCGGGGTCGGCCAGACGGCTGCCCCAGACGCGGTTGTTCCCGGCCAGCACGCCGTCGGGAATGGCCTTGAACCAGGGACGGTCCGGATGCGCTTCGCCGATGCTGACGTAGGCGAACAGGGTGCTGCCGGGGTGAGGGAAACGTGCGGTGTCGGGCACATGATCGGGATCGACCACGGCGACATCGAAGGCCCGCAACTCCGCCAGCGGCGGGTTATCGCCATAGTAAAGCGCCACCGAGGGCAGGGCTTCGGCCCGGACCTTCCCCGGCAGGCATGCCGCCAGCAGCAACATCAGGATCAGCAGGGTCGGCCTCAGGGTCATCAGGTCAGCGCTCGCGGCGTCGGATCGTGGCGTCAAGGGAAAAAGTAGCAGGGGAATCGCATGAAAGCGGCCCCAAAATGTCTAACAGTTCACATTCTACGCGATTAAATGTTAATTTGGTATTAATGCTGACAGTGGACAATGTTTCGTTTTGGGGTGAGCGCTTTCGCTCAGGCGCGGACGCGGGTGACCTTCTCGACGCCGTTGAGGATGCGGATGCGCTTGATGATGCGGGCAAGGTGCACGCGGTTGCGGACGGACAGGTTCAGGCTGATCACCGCGTGTTGCGGGCCTTTTTCCTGCATGCTGATGTTGTCGATGTTGGCTTCGTTGGCAGTGACTTCGCGGGCGATCTCCGCCAGCATGCCGCGCTGGTTCGCCAATTCAATACGCAGTTCGCTGGGGAATTCGCGGTCGATGGCCCCGGCCCATTGCAAGGGCATGCACTTGTCGGGATTGTCGCGCAGTTCCGCCACAAGGTTGTGGCAGTTGTCGCGGTGAATGACGATGCCCTTGCCGGCGCTGAGGTGGCCGATGATGCTGTCGCCCGGCAAGGGACGGCAGCAACGGGCATAGGACACCACCAGTCCTTCCGTGCCGGAAATGGCCAGATGCCGTGCGCCCGGCCGGTTCAGCTCGCGCGACCCTTCCGGCAGCAAACGGCGGGCCACCAGTTGCGGCGCGCGGTTGCCCAGGCCGATGTCTTCCAGCAGCGCCTCCAGGGTCTCGAAGCCCAGTTCGGCCAGCACCTGCGCCACGGTCGGCGCGGGGAGGGCGGAGACCTTGGCGCCGTAGGCCGACAGCGATTTGTCCAGCAGCCGCCGCCCCAGTTCCACCGACTGCGATTGCTGCTGGTCTTTCAGGTAATTGCGGATGTTCGCCCGCGCCTTGCTGGTGATGACGAAATTGAGCCAGTGCGGATTGGGCATCGCGCCTGGCGCGGTAATCACCTCGACCGTCTGGCCGGTCAGCAGCGGCAGGCTAAGCGGCGCCAGACGGCCGTCCACCCGCGCCGCGACGCAGCCGTTGCCGACATCGCTGTGCACGGCATAGGCGAAATCGACGGCGGTGGAGCCCTTGGGCAGCGTCAGGATGCGCCCTTGCGGCGTGAAGACATAGACCTCGTCCGGGAACAGGTCGATCTTGACGTTCTCGATGAATTCCAGCGAATTGCCCGCGCTCTTCTGCAGTTCCAGCAGCGACTTCATCCATTCGCGGGCGCGGGCCTGCGAGGTGTTGCCGGTGTTGTCCTTGTACAGCCAGTGCGCGGCGACGCCGTTGTTGGCCATCGACTCCATCGCCTCGGTGCGGATCTGGATCTCGATCGGCACGCCGCGCTGGCCTTTCAGCACCGTATGCAGCGACTGGTAGCCGTTGGCCTTGGGAATGGCGATGTAGTCCTTGAATTTGCCGGGAATGGGCTTGTACAGGTTGTGCATGATACCCAGCGCCCGGTAGCAGGCATCCACCGACTCCACCACCACGCGAAAACCGTAGACATCCATGATTTCGGCGAAGGATTTCTGTTTTTCCTTCATCTTCATGTAAATGCTGAACATGTGCTTTTCGCGGCCCAGCACGCGGGCGGGCAGACCTTCCTGCTTCAGGCGCTGCTCCAGCGTCTGGCGGATGGTTTCCAGCACGTCCTTGCGGTTGCCGCGCGCCACGCCCACCGCCTTGCGGATCAGCGGCGCGCGCAACGGGAACAGCGCCTCGAAACACAGGTCTTCCAGTTCGACGCGCACCTGGTTCATGCCCAGGCGGTTGGCCAGCGGCGCGTAGATGTCCAGGGTTTCCTGGGCGATGCGGCGGCGCTTTTCCGGGGCCAGCACGTCCAGCGTGCGCATGTTGTGCAGGCGGTCGGCCAGCTTGACGATGATCACCCGGATGTCCTGGGTCATCGCCAGCATCATCTTGCGCAGGTTCTCGGCCTGTGCTTCGGCCTTGGACTGGGTGCGCACCTTGGCCAGCTTGGTGACGCCATCAACCAGATCGGCCACATCGGGGCCGAAACGCGCCGCCAGTTCATCCTTGGAAATGCCGGTGTCCTCAATGACGTCATGCAGCAGCGCGGCCATCAGGCTCTGATGGTCCATGTGCATGTGACCGAGAATATCGGCGACGGCAAGGGGGTGGGTGATGTAGGGATCGCCGTTGCGGCGGAACTGCCCTTCGTGGGCGGCTTTGGAGAAAAGGTAAGCGGATTCGACCTCGGCAATCTGCTCCGGCTTGAGGTAAGTGGCGAGGTATTCGCAGAAGCCTGCGAGTCCGGCACTCATGGGAAGAGTCCCCGGCAGGAGAGCGGGGCGGCCGTGAACGGCCGCCGGCCGTCTCAGAAGGCGTTGTCCAGGCTGCCCAGACCCATGCCCAGGTTGATGTCCAGCGACACGTCGTCTTCCGGCTCTTCTTCCTTGGCGTGCAGGATGGAGCGGTCGACCAGACCGGCGGCGATTTCGCGCAGCGCCATCACGGTGGGCTTGTCATTGTCCCAAGCCAGCAGGGCCTCCTTGTTGCCCGTGGACAGCTGGCGGGCGCGACGGGCGGCGACCAGCACCAGTTCAAAACGGTTTTCGACTGCACCCAGGCAGTCATCGACGGTAACGCGAGCCATTGAAAAATCTCACCAGCAACAGGGAAAACCTTGAATATACGCAATTTTCAGGCCGACAACAAGCTTTGCAGCCGGTCCTGGTGACGGACGGCCTGCAGCATCTGGCGGTGGCGGGCGGCGCGCACCACCGCCTTCAGGTCTTCCAGCGCGGTGTCGAAGTCGTCATTGATCACCAGGTAGTCGAATTCGACGTAGTGGCTGATGTCTTCCAACGCACCCGCCAGACGGCGGTTGATCACGTCCTCGCTGTCCTGGGCGCGGTTTTGCAGGCGCTGGCGCAGCGCCTCGCGGCTGGGCGGCACGATGAACACGGTCAGCACGTCCGGGAACTGGCGGCGCACCTGCTGCGCGCCCTGCCAGTCGATTTCCAGGATCACGTCGCGGTCGGCGGCCAAGGCCTTTTCCACGTTTTCGCGGGCGGTGCCGTAATAGTTGCCGAAGACTTCCGCGTGTTCCAGGAAGCCGCCCTCACCGACGCGCTGCATGAACTCCTCGACGCTGACGAAGTGGTAATGCACGCCATCCAGCTCGCCGGGGCGCGGCTTGCGGGTGGTGTGCGATACCGACACCTCGACGCAGTCGGTGCTTTCCAGCAGGGCGGTGACGAGGGAGGTCTTGCCGGTCCCGGAGGCGGCGGAGATGACAAACAGGGTTCCGGACATGGTGGTCTTCAGTAACAGGTAATAGGGGAAGCGGGCAGGGCGCTATTGAACCATATCGGCGGCCGGGGCGGCAGCCGGTTCATTCAATGTTCTGCACCTGCTCGCGCATCTGCTCGATCAGTACCTTCAGCTCCACCGATGATTGCGAGCTGTCGGCGCTGACCGACTTCGCGCCCAGGGTGTTGGCCTCGCGGTTCAGTTCCTGCAACAGGAAGTCCAGCTTGCGGCCGACCGCGCCGCCCTGCGCCAGCACCCGGCGCACTTCGCGCCCGTGCGCCTGCAACCGGTCCAGTTCCTCGGCCACGTCGATTTTCTGCGCGAAAATCACCATCTCCTGTTCCAGGCGTTCGGCGTTCAGCTCGCCGCGCACCTCCGCCAGCCGGTCCAGCAGCCGCTGGCGGTAATGGCTGATGATGGCGGGCAGGCGTCCGGCAGCGCGGGCGCATTCCGCCTCGACCGCGTCCAGCCGGGTCAGGATCAGCCCGGCCAGCACCTCGCCCTCGCGGCGGCGCATGGCGGTGAAATCGTCCAGGGCGCGGTCGAACAGCGCCAGCGCGGCGGCGGCCAGCGCCTGCATGTCCGGCTCTTGCGCCGTGATTACGCCCGGCATGCGCAGGATGTCGGCGGCGTTAAGCGGCGCTGTGTGGCGGGCCAGCTTGTCGATTTCGGCGGCGGCGCTGACCAGTTGCGCCGCCAGCGCATGATTGATGCGGATGGCGGAGGAGGAGGATTCGGCGGGTTCGTGACGCAGCCAGATATCCACCTTGCCGCGCTGCAGCCGCGCACGCAGCCGTTCGCGCAGCGGGATTTCCAGATCGCGCAGGCTGTCGGCCAGCCGCAGCGATGGCTCCAGGTAGCGGTGATTCACCGAGCGGATCTCGCAGGCCAGCAGGCCGAAATCGCCGCGGGTTTCCTGCCGCGCAAAGGCGGTCATGCTGCTAATCATGAAAACTCCGGATCAGACGATGCAGTTCTCCGCCGATTGTAGTCGCAAGCCGCTATAATTGCCGCGTTTTGACTATTCCTATACATGTTCCGAGGACCACCATGCCGAATCTCAAAGACGCCCTGTCGACCGCCATTTCCGACCAGGGCTTCCGTCGCAGCGCCGGACGCGCCGCCGACGAACTGCGCCAGATCCGCTTTACCCGCCATTACACCAAGCACGCCGAAGGGTCGGTGCTGGTGGAGTTCGGCGATACGCGGGTGCTCTGCACGGCCAGTGTCGAGAATTCGGTGCCGCGCTTCCTGAAGGGCAAGGGCGAAGGCTGGATCACGGCGGAATACAGCATGCTGCCCCGCGCCACCCATACCCGCAACGACCGCGAGGCCTCGCGCGGCAAGCAGGGCGGCCGCACCCTGGAAATCCAGCGCCTGATCGGCCGCAGCCTGCGCGCCATGGTCGACCTGAAGAAGCTGGGCGAGAACACCATCACCATTGACTGCGACGTGCTGCAGGCCGACGGTGGCACCCGCACCGCCGCCATCACCGGCGGCGCCGTGGCGCTGGTGGACGCCTTCAGCCACATGCTGAAGCGCAAGACCATCAAGAATGATCCGCTCAAGCACCTGATTGCCGCCGTCTCGGTGGGCATCGTCAAGGGCGTGCCGGTGCTGGACCTGGATTACGACGAGGACTCCGGCTGCGACACCGACATGAACGTGGTGATGACCCAGCTGGGCGGCTTCGTCGAGATGCAGGGCACGGCGGAAGGCAAGTCCTTCAGCCGCCAGGAAGCCGACAGCATGCTGATCCTGGCCGAGCAGGGCATCCAGACCCTGATCACCAAGCAACAGGAAGCGCTGGGCTGGTAAAAGCGGCCGGAACGGGGACGGCGTTAACGGAAAATGAACGTTCGTCCTCTAATTGCGCCGCTTTATCGGACGAATGGCGTTGCTGGTGCAAGTTCTGCTTGCCTGAAGCGCCTGAATTAAGTATGTCTAACGCTCAGCTATACGATGTAATCTTTTTGAAAGTGTATATAATTTGTTCATGAATGCTGTCAGGCTTCAGACAGGGAGGCGGGATTGAGCAGCAGGGATCGGGACACAACGATTCACATGCGGGATGAAAAGAATAATGCCGGCGCCGGTGAGGTGCTGGACGTGATGGTGCTAACAAGCATAGGGGGAAACTCAGGGTTAGCATCACCTCTGGTGAAGCGCTTGCTTGCGCTGTTTCGCCAGGAAGCTTCCAAACTGGTTCACGGGATTGAATACGCACTGGCCGCCGAGGATCAGGAAGCGTTGCTGCGCCAATCACACACGCTGAAGTCTTCTTCGGCCTCGATTGGGGCGCAACTGCTTTCGCGGGTCGCCAGACATATTGAGCAATTTGCACGACAGTCGGAGCTGGCGGAAGCCGGCGCCCTGACCGGTGATTTGCGCGCGGAATTTGCACGCCTACTGGTGGCACTGGACGCGCTTGAATCACAGCTGGCCGAAGTGCCCATGGATCAGCACTGATGTCAGCCTCGGCAACCTGGAACCCTGTAATGACCACCAAAATCCTGATTATTGATGATGACCCCATAACACGCCTGCTCGCGGCCGAGAAGCTGACCGAGGAGAACTTCCGCGTGTTCGAAGCGGCCAACGGCCAGCAGGGGTTGTCCCTGATCCAGCAGGTCAAGCCTGACCTGGTGCTGCTGGACGTGATCATGCCGGACATGGATGGTTATGAGGTCTGCAAGGAAATCCGCCGCAATCCGTTGCTGGCCAGCCTGCCGGTGATCATGCTGACCGGCCTGGAAGACACCGCCTCCATCGTCCGCGCCTATGACTACGGCGCTACCGACTTCGTCACCAAGCCGATCAACTGGACGCTGCTGGTCTATCGCATTCACTACATCCTGCGCGCCAGCCGCATCCACGACCAGCTGGCCCACAGCGAATCCAGCCTGGCCAACGCCCAGCGCCTGGCGCATCTGGGCAGCTGGGAGTGGTGGCCGGAAAAGGACACCACCCGCCGCACCAGTGAGTATTACCGCATTGTCGGCGTGCGCCGCGACGTGCTGGAAACCTCCATGTACTCGGTGCTGGAGCACGTGCACGAGGAAGACCGCCAGATCCTGCGCGACGCCCTGCTGGGCGCGGCCAAGGGCACGGCCTACCAGCTGCAGTTCCGCATCATTGCCGGCAACGCGGGCATGCGCGTGCTGCACGAGCAGACGCAGGTCTTCTATCATCCCGACGGCAGCATCGACCGCATCGAGGGCATCACCCAGGACATCACCGAGCTGGTCGCCGCGCAACAGCGCATCCGCAATCTGGCCTACTACGACTCGCTGACCGGCCTGGCCAACCGCCAGCTGTTCCGCGAGCTGTTGCAGCACGAACTGTTGCGCGCCCGCCGCAACAACAAGCAATGCGCGCTGCTGTTCATCGACCTCGACCGCTTCAAGCGCATCAACGACACCCTGGGCCACGACAAGGGCGACATGGTGCTGCAGGCCATCGCCAGCCGCATCAATACCTGCGTGCGCAGCACCGACCTGATCGCCATCAGCCAGGGCCAGAACGACATGGTCGCCCGTCTGGGCGGCGATGAATTCACCATCGTGCTGACCGACATCAGCCAGCCGGAAGACGCCGCCCAGGTGGCGCAGCGCTTGCTGGAAGTCATTTCCCAGCCGATCACCGTTGGCAAGCAGGAAATCATTGTCTCCGCTAGTATCGGCATTGCCGTGGCGCCGGAAGACGGCGGCGATGTCGAGCAGTTGCTGAAGAACGCTGACCTGGCGATGTATGCGGTGAAGGACAAGGGCCGCAACAGCTACCACTTCTTCGATTCGACGATGAACGAGACGGTGCTGAACAAGTTCGCCCTGGAAAACGATTTGCGCAAGGCGATTGAACAGGACCAGCTGGAGCTGTACTTCCAGCCCAAGGTCAATCCGCTGACCCACGAGCTGGTGGGCGCGGAAGTGCTGTTGCGCTGGAAGCATCCCGAGCGCGGCATGATTTCACCCGCCATCTTCATCCCGGTGGCGGAAGAGTCCGGCTTCATCGTCGAGTTGGGGCAGTGGGTGTTGAAGCAGGCCTGCATCATCAACAGCGATTGGCAGCGCAAGGGCATGCCGATCGTGCCGCTGGCGATCAACATGTCCTCCGCCAATTTCCGGCATCCAGACCTGCTGGCGGGCGTGCAGCGCAGTCTGGACGAATCGAAGCTGCTGCCCAGCTTCCTGGTGCTGGAACTGACGGAAGGTATCCTGATGCAGGATATCAGTTCCACGATTGATACCTTGCAGGCGCTGAAGACGATGGGCGTGTCGCTGTCGGTGGACGATTTCGGGACGGGGTATTCCTCGCTGCATTACCTGAAGCGCTTCCCGATTGACGAGCTGAAGATTGACCGTTCGTTTGTGCAGGATATCGTGACCGATCCGAACGATGCGGCGATTACAGCCGCGATCATCGGTCTGGCGCAGAACCTGAAGCTGAGCGTGGTGGCCGAGGGCGTGGAAACCACCGAGCAGGCGGATTTCCTGTTGCAGCGCGGCTGCATCACCATGCAGGGTTTCCTGTTTGCGCGGCCGATGCCGAAGGGCGAGTTCGAGCGGTTCATGATGCAGAGCTTGCAGATGGCGCAGCAGCACAAGGGTGTGTTCATGGTGGATCAGTAAGCCCTGCGGGGCGGTTGATGGGGTGATGGCAAGGCCGGGCGGATGTCCGGCTTTGTTTTTTGGTGGGTACGATGGGGGATGTGTTTACGACGACGGGTTGAAAAGTTGAAGTTGCAAACAACTCAACTCCTGCTATTCGCAGTTTTTTACCTATGTGCCTGGCGGCTAAATGGACGTAACCTCACGGTTCCCTATTAATCTCGGCAGCCTGCAAATCCCGACGTTTGTGAATCACCGCCAGCACGGCAACGCCGTCGGGTGTAATTTCGTACAGGATCCGATAGCTGAAAGTGACACTTCCCGCACTGACTCTTCGTTCAGCTCCGGCACCTTCTTCCCCTTGCGCGGCAACTCGTCCAGCCCCACCGTCTGCTGTACCAGCTCTGCCGTCACACGCTTGGCGTACAGCGGCGAATCTTCGGCAATGTAGTCGTGGATACGGCGCAACTGAGCCTTGGCATGGGCCGTCCACCTCACCATGCCTGGATGTCCCGTAAAACCTGTTCAGCGGGGGTCGTCTTGCCCTGTTCGGCGTCTTCCTGGCCCTTGCGGATGTTCTCCAGCACATAGAGGCGATACATGATCTCCTCCATGTCCGCGTTGTCGGGCAGGCGTTGAATGGCGTCCAGCGCCTCTTGCTTGGTGGATTGCGCGAGCATGATAAAAACCTCTCGTTTGGCGGCCCGGACGCTGGTCTGGCGGCACGTCACATTGATAGCCGCCACCTGATTAATTAAAAGCCTAACCGATCTTCTCCGCCACCGCCACGGTATACACCTTGCCCTGCTTCAACTTGTCATAGTTCCCGAACACTTCCTTGAACGTGCGCGCAATGAACTCACGCAGGCCGTTGATCGTCACCACGTAGAATTTCCCGCCCGGTTTCAGGTGCGCCAGCGCATCGTGCAGGTACAGGTAATGCTGCTCATTGCCCACCTTGGCGGGCAGGTTCGACAGGATGATGTCGAACTTTCGGTCGCCGACCTGGTTGAAGCCATTGCTCAGGAACACCTCGGTGTTCTTCAGGCCGTTGGCCTCGCAGTTCCGGCGCGCGTAATCCACCGCCACGAAGTCCTTGTCCAGCAGCACCGATGTGCCTTGCGGACACTTCTTTGCCATCACCATGCCCAGCACGCCATAGCCGCAACCCACGTCCAGGCAGTCGGCGTCGGGCTTGAATTCGACATGTTCCAGCAACAGGCGCGAGCCTTCATCCACCGCTTTCGGCGAGAAGATGCCCCAGGTGGAACGGAAGGTGTAGTCGTCGCCAAGAACGTTCTCGGAAAAGACAATGTCCTGACGCCAGCGGGCGAGGGTGGCGGCGTCAACGGTGGTTTTGCTCATGATGCGGTCCTGTCAGTCCTGATAATCAATAATAAGCGGGGCATGGTCCGAGAATCGCTGGTCGCGGTAAACGCCGGCAGCGTGCAGCCGTCCGGCCAGATCGGGGGAAATCACCTGATAGTCAATCCGCCACCCGACGTTGTTGTCCCAGGCGCGGCCCCGGTTCGACCACCAGGTATATTCGGCCTGGTCGGGCGCCAGCAGCGTGCGGTGCGCGTCGACGTAGCCGACCTCGCCGAACAGGGTGTCCAGCCAGGCGCGTTCGTGCGGCAGGAAGCCGGAATTCTTCTGGTTGCCGCGCCAGTTCTTCAGGTCGACCGGCTTGTGGGCGATGTTCCAGTCGCCGCAGACCACCAGCGAGCGGTTTTCCGCGCGCCACTGGCGCATGCGCGGCAGGAATTCCCCCAGAAAGATGTCCTTGCGCGCCTGCGCTTCCTCCGAGGCGGAGCCGGACGGCAGGTACAGCGAGGCGACGGTCAGGTCGCCGTATTGCGCTTCAATCCAGCGGCCTTCGCTGTCGCACAACGGAAAGCCCAACCCGCGCGCCACGCGGTCGGGCTTTTGCCGGGAATAGATGGCGGTGCCGGCGTAACCGGGACGCTCGGCGGGGAAGAATTCGCAGTGCCAGCCGTGCGGCTGGTGCGCGGCCTCGATCTGGTGGGGCAGGATGCGGGTTTCCTGCAGGCAGGCGATGTCCGCGCCGCTCTGGTCCAGCCACTCGAAAAAGCCCTTGCTGCTGGCCGAGCGCAGGCCGTTGACGTTGACGGAAATGATTCGCATGGCTGTATCCCCTTCAAGAAGGCGGCTATGATAACCGCATCGATCCCCAGCCCTGAAGGAAATCATCATGCTTGAGTATCAGCGCCTGTTCATCAAGCTGGCCATG
>DASUIL010000291.1:0-9585 GCA_036273075.1 Fluviicoccus sp.
TCCGGCGGCAAGCTGGACTGGGCGCCGATGGACCCGGAATACGACCGCTTCTTCATCGGCGACAAGGTGTTCAACGCCGTGGCGGGCAAGGCGGAATTCCGCGCCAACCTGCTGAAGGACTTCCCGCAGGAAGCCGCCGCCATCGACCGTTACCTGGAGCTGCTGTCGGAAGTGGGCAAGGCCATGCGCCTGCACACCATGGGACGCCTGCTGTCCCCCACGCAGCTGAAATTCGCGCAGCCGGTGCTGTCGCGGCTGCTGCCCAAGACCTTCCAGCGCACCACCCTGGAAGTGCTGAGTGAACTGACGCAGAACCGCGACCTGATCGCCGTGCTGACCGGCCAGTGGGGCGACAACGGCCTGCCGCCCAGCCGCTCCTCGTTCATCATCCACGCCATGATCGCCCGCCATTACATGTTCGGCGGTTTCTACCCGGTGGGCGGCAGCTGGAAGATCGCCGACACCATCATCCCCAAGATCCAGGCGGCGGGCGGCGAAGTGTTCACCTACGCCAAGGTCAAGGAAATCCTGGTCGAAGGCGGCAAGGCGCGCGGCCTGCTGATGGACGACGGCACCCGCATCGAATCCAAGGTCGTCATCTCCTGCGCCGGGGTGATGAACACCTTCGAGAAGCTGCTGCCGAAGCCGGTGGTGCAGAAGGTCGGGTATGACCAGTACCTGAAGAAGGTCACCAAGAGCTGCGCCCACCTCGGCATCTACGCCGGGCTGAAGGGTACGCCGGAGGAGCTGGGCCTGCCGAAGACCAACTTCTGGATCTACCCCAGCAACGACTACGACCACGACCTGCAGCGCTTCTTCAACGACAAGAACGCGCCGATGCCGGTGGTGTACATTTCCTTCCCTTCGGCGAAGGACCCCGATTACGCCCGCCGTCATCCCGGCACCTCAACAATCGAGATTGTGGCCCCGGCCCCGTATGAATGGTTCGAGCCGTGGAAGAACACCGTCTGGGGCAAGCGCGGCGAGGACTATGACGCGCTGAAGAACGCGATGGGCGAGCGGCTGATGGAAGCGCTGTATGACAAGCTGCCGCAGCTGCGCGGCAAGGTGGATTACTACGAAGTGTCGACGCCGCTGTCGACGGAATATTTCAACGCCTATGACCGCGGCGAGCTGTACGGCATCGACCACGACCCGCAGCGCTTCAGCCAGAGCTGGCTGACGCCGAAGACGAAGATTCCCGGCCTGTACCTGACCGGCCAGGACATCCTCTCCTGCGGCGTGGTGGGTGCGATGATGGGCGGCGTGCTGACGGCGGTGGCGGTGGGCGGCTTCAGGATGCTGCCGGTGCTGAAGGATGTGATGAAGGGAAATATCCGGCCGGTGGGGCCGAGGCTGACGACGGGCGGGGCGGTGGCGGAAAGCTGAACAGCCACGCCACAAGGCCCGCCGGGGGTCCGGCGGGCCTCGCTTGTACCTCGTCTGCGGGACTACTGCACCGTGAACGATACCGGCGCAGCCAGTGCCGAGTAGCCATCGTTGTAGAGGAACCACGCGGCATAGTTGCCAGGATTGAGGCCACTGGTTGAGAAACTGATATCACCCGTGGCGGTGGGAGTATATTGCCAGGCGATGGACCCCGCCTGACCCGGAATCTGACCGGGAGCGTAAATGCCGACCCAGTTCTTGGACGACTGCTTGGCGGCCGAAGTCGCATAGCTCAAGACGACGTTGCTGCCTTTCGCCACGGTGGGCAGGGCCGTCGCAAGCGTCGGAGACGGTGGCAGATCGCTGGTGCTGCTGCACGCCAGAATGGCGGCCGCGTTGCCGTTGTACTGGGCAATACCGGCAATATACTCGATATCGGAAGCCTGGCCCTTGTAGGCGCCCGTCGCCCAATCCCCCCCCTTCAGCGAGGTCCGGTTGTCGCCACGATCAAACCAGATAGTGCGGCAACTGTTGCCCAGCGGGCGGTTAGCCTTGGCGCAAAGCACACCAGAGGTCCCCCACCAGTGCTTGGTGGTGCCGCTGGCAAAATAGCCTTGCGGGCATTCGTACTTGGTATACCCCCCCGCCCAATCATAACCCCGGTACCAAGTACTCTCATTCACCACCTGCGTCGCGGTCGGATCACCGGCGGACCATAGTGAGCCGAAGAACTGGTTTGTACAGAGGATGCGATAGCGGCCCTTCGAGTTGCTGCGATCATAACGGGAAACTCCCGCCATGTGATAACCGTCCGGACACGTCGCCTTGTTGGCTCCTGATGCCCAATCCCCAAGCGAGGCCGACTGGTTTTCATCTCCGTTGCCATTGTCGGGCGCGGTAAAGCGCTCGGTCACGGTAATCGGGCCGGTCTTGCCGGGCGCATTGATCAGTGCATTCATGTACGGCGTACGCCAGTCGGTGCGCGGCGCGCTCCAGTCGGTGGTGAGCAGGCCATAATCCTCGACAGAATCAGTCTTGGTGCCGTTCAGGGCCCAATAAGCAAAATCCAAATCATAATCAATCAAGTACTGCGTCAGGTTGGCGAACCAGGCTTTATCGGCCGAGGACGTGCTGTCGTTGAACCCGATACCGAATTCACTGACCCAGACCGGAGCGGAATAGGTCTTTCCGGGGTTGGCAACAAAACCAAAACCCTTGTTGAGGTTGTCGTACAACGTCGCCTTGTCCATGGAGGCATAGGTTGGGTTACCGCCATCCACCGTCCCACCCGCGCCGGTGGCGCTGGGGCCGATATAGCCGTAATTATGCGCGGCATACATCAGTTTGCCCGGATTGGTCATCACAACCGGAGAGTCGTAGGCAGGGCTAAGCAGCGGCCGGTATCCGCCGAGCAAGGGCACGCCGGTGTAGTTGATACCCTCCACGATCACCAACATTTTCGGATTGGCCTTCAGTATCTCGTTACCGGCGTCGGTCGCCGCCTGACGCCAGTCGTTTCCGCCATGATCCGCCCATTTCGGACTGATCGGATCCAGGCTGGAACTGCCAAGCATGGTGCGCACTTCGTTACGCAGATCGGCGGCGGCAACCTTGCCGTTGCCCTTGTAGCGGTTAGCCATGAAGACCCAATCGGCCCGCCATTGCTCGGTACTTTGCCAATAACCGCTGCCGCCCCACCACAGACCGTTCTTGTCATAGTTGCAGCACCACTCGGAACTGGTGGTATGGTTATTGAGCACAACGACGACTCCGGCATCGGTCAGGCCCTGAACCACGGCATCATAAACTTGCAACGGCGTCTTACCGACCAGTTCGGGGTTGGCGCTGACATAAGCGGGATTTACCGGCGTGGTGGTGTGAATCGCCTGATTGGAAAACGGCAGGCGAACGCTGTTGAAGCCCATCTGGCGGATCAGGTTGGCAATGTAGGCGATGCTTTGCTTGTCGAGGCCCAGCGGAACCTGCCAGGTATCGCTGCCACCGTACCAATTGACAGACTTCAGCTTGAAGCGGTTCTGGCAGGCATCGACCAGATAGCGGCCGCTGTTGGACAACTCGAAGGGCTTGGCGCAGGTGTCGTCGGCCAAGGCCTGGGGCGCGTGGAAGGAAAGCCAGAGGGCGGCCGTGGCGGCCAATACGCCCTTGAGGCCGCGCAGCCCGGACACAGAGCGCCGGACCTGCCCCGAAGCCGGGGTTGGGTGCCGCAAATCGTAATGAATGGTCATGACTCGGTCTCACTGAAGAGTTTGTAGTTATAAACGTCAGGGCTGACCCCCATCGGCATTCTTCCCGGCCGCCACGAATGACTCGATCAGCTCTACCATGCATTTAAGCAAAAGGCACAACTGCCCCATGAGGGCGGGGGCGGACAAAAGGCGGGGGTTTCAGGACATTCGGCGGGAGATGTAACTGCCTCATGGAACGTGCCGGATAACGCTATTCGGTATTGGTATCCATCAGGCCGTGAAGCTGCTCCCGGCGGAACCGCGAAGGTGCCTCCCCGGTCCAGCGATGAAACGCCCGGCGGAATTCCCGCGCATCGCTGAAGCCCAGTTCGGCGGCGATGGCGGCGATCGGTCTTCCGGGCTGCTCCAGCAGCAGGCGCGCCTGCCGTTCCAGCAGGCGGTCACGAATGCCGCTGAAGCTTTGACCGGCCGCCTCCAGCCCGCGCCGCAAGGTACGCTCGGTGATATTGAGTTCGGCGGCGACGCGCGTCATGGTCGGGCGTTCACGCAGGTTGCCACGCAGCACGCTTTCGACGGAAGTGACCAGATCCGGCATCGGTTCGGCGGCAGGCAGCGCCTGCACGCTGGCCTTGAGCGAGGAGGCCAGGATGGCCGGGCTGGACGTGGTCAACGGGATATCGAGCAGGGCGGCGTCCAGCACCATGCGGTTGGCGGCGCGGCCAAAATGCACCGGACACTGAAAGAAACGCTCGCAGTCTTCGGCATAGGACGGCGGCGCGTAACTGAATTCCACCCGGCGCGGGGCAACCTGCTCGCCCAACGCCAGCCTCAGCAGGCTGATGATGCTGGACAGCGCTTCCTCGCACAGGAATGGCAACAGCTCGGGCTGGGGAAACCGCTCGTGCAGGATGAAGGCGAATTCATCGCCGCGCAGCTCGGACGAGAAGTCCATCAGGCTGCCCGCCTCCTTGTGATGGGTCAGGCCGATGGCGACCGCCTCACGGATGTTGATGCTGGACAGCATGGCCAGGCCGAGGATGCCGAAGGACCCCAGCGCCCCCTTGGCGCCGACCGCCAGCCCGGCGGGTTCATCCGGAATGGCGCGGACCATCCGCCGGATGATGGTGGCCGCCTGCCGGAACGAAATCAGTATCCCGGCATTCTTGATGTCGTCCAGGTTGAGCCCGGTCCCGGACAACAGCCGCTCAGGCGGCACCCCGTGCTCCTGCGCATGCGCGATGGCGAGAGCAACAACAAAGGTGGGAATGTCGGAGACATTCATGTCCAGCGGGCGTGAGGGCTTCATAGTGGTCACCATAAGCCCCGCCGAACCTTGCGGGTTCAAACCGGGGGCTTATTGAGGCGTTATTCCGCTATCATTATTTTAGGCGGGTTTTTGAACAACACGAAGGCTAATGCTTAGGCTGCTTCATTCCTTGACGGGATACGCCATAAAACGATCAATGCTCACGTCATTGATCAAAAGCGTTTACTTGCTTAAAACCCCCGCATGATGCGCCACATGGTCCGCCATGAAGCTCTGGATGAAGTAATAACCGTGGTCATACCCGGCATGCCGCCGCAGCGTCAGCGGCTGCCCGGCCTGCGCGCAGGCCGCCTCGAAAACCTCCGGATACAACTGCTCCACCAGGAACTTGTCCGCCAGCCCTTGGTCGATCAGGATGCCTTCCGGGAAAGGATTCCGCGCCCGCGCCATCAACTCGCTGGCGTCATGCCGCTTCCACGCGTCCCGGTCTTCCCCCAAATAGCCGCTGAACGCCTTCTGTCCCCACGGACAGCGCATTGGCGCGGAAATCGGTGCGAAAGCCGACACCGAGCGGAACACGCCCGGATGTTTCAGCGCCAGCGTCAGCGCGCCGTGGCCGCCCATCGAATGGCCGCAAATGCCCATCCGCGCGATATCTAGCGGCAGCGCCTTCAATAACTCCGGCAGTTCGCGCACCACATAGCCTTCCATGCGGTAATGCTTTGCCCACGGTTGCTGCGTCGCATCCACATAGAACCCCGCCCCCACGCCGAAATCCCAGCTGTCGCTGTCGCCCGGCAGGTTGGCGCCGCGCGGACTGGTGTCCGGCATCACCAGCGCCAGCCCGTGTTGCGCCGCCCACTGCTGGGCCCCGGCCTTGATGGTGGCGGTTTCCTCGGTGCAGGTCAGCCCGGCCAGATAGACCAGCACCGGCACCGCCCCCTGCTCCGCCTGCGGCGGCAGGAACACCGCGAACTGCATCGGCAGGCCGATCTCGCGGCTATCGTGGCGGTAAAAGCGCTGAACCCCGCCGAAACAGCGGTGTTCGCTCAACAATTGCAGGGCCGCCCTCAGAAGATCACCACCGAGCGGATCGACTCGCCGCGCTTCATCAAATCAAAACCTTCGTTGATCTGGTCGAGACGAAGCTTGTGGGTGATCAGGCTGTCGATGTTCAGCTTGCCGTCCATGTACCAGTCGACGATCTTCGGCACATCGGTGCGGCCGCGCGCGCCGCCGAAGGCCGAACCCTTCCACACCCGGCCGGTGACCAGCTGGAACGGCCGCGTCGCGATTTCCGCGCCCGCTTCCGCCACGCCGATGATGATCGACTGGCCCCAGCCCTTGTGGCAGCACTCCAGCGCCTGCCGCATCACCTTGGTGTTGCCGATGCACTCAAAGCTGTAGTCCGCGCCGCCGTCGGTGAGCTGGATGATGGTGTCCACCACGTTCTCGACTTCGTTGGGGTTGATGAAGTGAGTCATGCCGAACTGGCGGGCCAGCGCCTGCCGCGCCGGGTTGATGTCGACGCCGATGATCTTGTCCGCGCCCACCATCTTCGCGCCCTGGATCACGTTCAGGCCGATGCCGCCCAATCCGAACACCACCACGTTCGCGCCCGCTTCCACCTTGGCGGTGAACACCACCGCGCCGACGCCGGTGGTGACGCCGCAACCGATGTAGCAGACCTTGTCGAAGGGCGCGTCCTCGCGGATCTTGGCGAGGGCGATTTCCGGCACGACGATGTGGTTGGAGAAGGTGGAGGTGCCCATGTAGTGTAGCAGCGGCTCGCCGTTCAGGGAGAAGCGCGAGGTACCGTCGGGCATCAGGCCGCGGCCCTGCGTGCTGCGGATGGCCTGGCAGAGGTTGGTCTTGCGCGACAGGCAGTATTTGCACTGGCGGCATTCCGGGGTGTACAGCGGAATGACGTGGTCACCCGGCTTCAGCGTGGTGACGCCTGCGCCGACTTCCAGCACCACGCCCGCGCCTTCGTGGCCGAGGATGGCCGGGAACGCGCCCTCGGGGTCGGCGCCGGACAGGGTGTAGTAATCGGTGTGGCAGATGCCGGTGGCTTTCACTTCAACCAGCACTTCGCCGGCGCGCGGGCCGGCCAGATCGACTTCTTCAATGGTGAGGGGGTGTCCGGCTTTCCAGGCGACGGCGGCACGGGTTTTCATGGGGGCGTCCTTTGAGGGGTGGGAGATGCGCCCTGTTTTAGCATGAATCGGGGGGAATGGCAGTGGACAGGGCCGCCAATCGTACGCCGGACACCCGTTCAGCCCGGATGCCCGTCCACCCTCGCCCTCCCCAGCATCGGCCCGTACCGCCACACAAAAATGCCGAAGGCCAGCGCCCAGCAGGTCGCCGCCACGCACAACCCGGCCAGCGGCCACAGCGGAGCAACGCCCACCCGCGCCAGCGCCCCGGCATGCAGCAAGCCAAACCCCAGCGCCATGCCCGACGGCGGCGCCAGATCGCGGCCGGTATGCCCCAGCGTCACCCGCGCCATCATCGCCAGGATCAGCCCGCCCATGCCGCCCACCGTCAGCGCATGCAGCGACGGACTGGGCGAAACGAACCAGCCCAGATGCCAGCCCGCCAGCCCGAAACAGGCCACCGGCAGCCAGGCATAGGCCAGGTGCAGCGACCAGAGCAGCGGCACGGTGCGCACGTCGCGGTCAAACCAGCGCGCCAGCCGCCAGACATGACCCGCGCCCAGGGCCGCGAACAACGCCGCCAGCACCGGGTGCGGCGACAGGCCGGGACCGGCCGCCTGCAGCACCGCAATCAGGACCGTTCCCCCCAGCAGCGCCTGATCGACCCGGACCATCGGGAGGGGATCGCCGGGCCGACGCAGGCCGCGCCGGGTGAAGAACGGAATCACACGGCCGCCGATGATCGTGATCATCGCGGCCACCAGCCACAGCCCGGCCCAGACGCCCTGCCCTTGCAGGCTGTCGTCTCCTTGGGCCAGACCGGCCAAAACCTCGGCGTCCACCGCCGCCAGCAGCGTCAACACGCCCACAATCGGGTAATTGCGCTTTTGCCGTACCCGCCACAATTGCATGCCCATGGCCACGGCGGTCAGCAGCGGGAAGGCCAGCTCCAGCGGAATCAACAGCGGCAACGGCGCATCCGCCAGCCAGGCGATACGGCCCGCCAGCCACACCCCGGCCAGCGCCGCCACCGGCGTGCCGCTGAGGCCGGGCTGCCCGGTCCAGTTCTGCACCGCCGTCAGCAGGAAACCCGCCACCACCGCCAGCCCGAAGCCGAACAGCATTTCATGGCGGTGCCAGGCCAGCCAGCCGCCCGCCGGTTGCCAGCCGGACAGCAGGCCGTGCCAGGCGGCCAACCACAGGGGAATCGCGAACAGCGCCAGCAGCGCCGCGCCCAGGAAGAAGGGACGGAACCCCAGCCGGAACAGGGGCGGGATGGCCATCGCCTTGTTGCGGTCGATTACTTGCATGGCGGCACCCAGGAATAAAAAGCGGTTCCGGCGGACTTCAGGCCGGAACCGGAGGAGGATGGAACCAGCATATATCCGAGCGTGGCAGTCGGATACTCGCCGGATGACGGGGGCGCGGCGGGCCGGATGGTCAGAGGCGGAGCTTGAACAGCGCCGCCACCAGATCGGACTGGCTGATCATGCCGACGACGCGGCGTTCACCGTCGATCACCGGCAGGTGGTGCAGGCCGCCGTCGCTGAACAGCCCGGCCAGATCGGCAATGGATTGCGCGGGCGTGACGGCGCGCACGTCGGCGGTCATCACCTCGCGGACCGGTTCGCGGCCGTGGCGCACCGGCATGGAAGGTACAAAGGCGTGGCCCTGTCGCCCCAGCAGGATGTCGTGGGCGGTGACGATGCCGCGCAGGCGGTTTTCCGCGTCCACCACCGGCAGCGCCTTCACCTTGTGCCGCGCCAGCAGCGCCCAGACCTCGGTCAGCGGCGCGTGTTCCTGCACGCGCACCACGTCGCGCGCCATGATGTCCAGGCAGCGCACCTGCCCGAAGCGGCGGTGGTAGGCATGCCATTCGGCGCTGCGGAACACGTCCAGCAGGTCCTCGCGGCGGATGTCCAGCAACTCGCCGTGTTCATCCAGCGCCCGGTCCAGGTCCTCGGCGCGGAAACCGATACGTTCACCGGGCAGCGGGTCGGCGGTTTGATGCGCCACCGGCGCGGGCGCATGCGGCTGGAAGCGGCCGCGCCGCAGCCGGCGGTTGAAGGCGTCGGCCAGCAGCGTCAGCACCAGCGCGTTGGCCAGCACCGGCCCGAAGATGAAGCCCGGCCCGTAATCGGCGGCGGGAGCCAGCACCATCGCCAGGGCCAGCGCGCCGCCCGGCGGGTGCAGGCAGCGCAGCAGGAACATGGCGGCGATCGACAGCGCCACCGCCATGCCCGCCGCCAGCCCGGTATGGGGGAAAACGGCGGCGCAGGCCAGCCCCACGAACGCCGACAGCACATTGCCGCCGATCAGCGCCCAGGGCTGCGCCAGCGGGCTGGAAGGCAACGCGAAGGCCAGCAGCGCCGACGCGCCCATCGACGCCACCAGCGCCGGACCGCCGCCGGGCAAATGGCGGCAGACCGCCTCCGTCACCGCCAGGCTGAGCACCACGCCCAGGCAGGCCGTCCAGATTTCGCGGTTGCCCGCGTGCAGCGGTTGCGGTATGAATGCCCGAAGCCGCCCCAAACCCGTTGTCATGGAACCTTACCGTGGCTGCGCC
>DASUIL010000292.1:0-2110 GCA_036273075.1 Fluviicoccus sp.
TCGGTTTCCGGGTAACCGAGGAAATCCATATCAAGAACGGGCCGACGCTGTGGCTGATGTGGCGCGACCCGCAATCCCTGTAGATCGGGCTGAAGCCCGACCTGCAAAGGTTCAGATTTCCCGCATCACGATGCCTTTCCCGGCCAGGTAAGCCTTGGCCTGGGGAATGGTGTACTCGCCGAAGTGGAAGATGCTGGCCGCCAGCACCGCATCGGCATGACCCTGGAGGATGCCGTCGGCCAGATGGTCGAGGTTGCCCACGCCGCCGGAAGCGATCACCGGCACATTCACCGCATCGCTCACCGCCCGCACCACGCCCAGGTCATAACCGGCCTTGGTGCCGTCGGCGTCCATGCTGGTCAGCAAAATCTCGCCCGCGCCGTATTCCGCCATCTTCGCCGCCCAGGCCACCGCGTCAATGCCGGTGTCCTTGCGGCCGCCGTGGGTGAAGATGTCCCAGCGGCCTTCCGCCACCTTCTTGGCGTCAATGGCCACGACGATGCACTGCGAACCGAACTTGTCCGCCGCCGCCCGCACGAAATCGGGGTCGTACACCGCCGCCGAATTGATGCTGACCTTGTCCGCACCCGCGTTCAGCAGGTTGCGGATGTCCTCCAGCTTGCGGATGCCGCCGCCGACCGTCAGCGGCACGAACACTTCCGAGGCCATGCGCTCCACCGTCTTCAGCGTGGTGTCGCGGCCTTCATGGCTGGCGGTGATGTCGAGAAAGGTGATCTCGTCCGCGCCCTGCGCGTCATAGCGCTTGGCGATTTCCACCGGGTCGCCGGCGTCGCGGATGTCGAGGAACTGCACGCCCTTGACGACACGGCCTTTGTCCACGTCCAGGCAGGGGATGATGCGTTTGGCGAGGGTCATGGCTTACTCCGCATCCGCCAGCGCCTGTGCTTCCGCCAGATTGATCGTGCCTTCATAAATCGCGCGGCCGGTAATGGCGCCGATGATGCCGTCCGCCGCCACCGTCTTCAGACGCTTCACGTCGTCGATGTTGGTGACGCCGCCGGAAGCGATCACCGGCAGGCCGCAGGCGCGGGCGAGGGCGGCGGTGGCTTCGACGTTGACGCCCTGCATCATGCCGTCGCGGGCGATGTCGGTGTAGACGATGGCGCTGACCCCGGCGGCGGCAAACTGCTTCGCCAGGTCTTCGGCCTTCACCTGCGACACTTCCGCCCAGCCGTCGGTGGCCACCCAGCCGTCCTTCGCGTCGATGCCGACAATGATGCGGCCGTGGAAGGCCTTGCAGGCGTCAATCACGAACTGGGGATCCTTCACCGCCTTGGTGCCGATGATGGCCCAGGTCACCCCGGCGCTGACGTAGGCTTCAATGGTGTCCAGCGAGCGGATGCCGCCGCCGATCTGGATCGGCAGGCTGGGGTGCTTCTTGGCGATGGCCTTCACCACTTCCCCATGGATGGGTGTACCGGCAAAGGCGCCGTTCAGGTCCACCAGATGCAGGCGGCGCGCGCCCTGGGCCACCCAGTGGCTGCCCATGCTGACGGGGTCGTCGGAGAAGACGGTGTCGTCCTCCATGCGGCCCTGTTTCAGGCGGACGCACTTGCCGTCCTTGAGGTCAATGGCGGGGATGATCAGCATGGATGTTCTCGGTAATGTTCAGAAAAATTAAGCTTTCCAGCCCACAAAATTCTTCAGCAGCTGCAACCCCCACTTCTGGCTTTTTTCCGGGTGGAACTGCACGGCGAAGAGGTTGTCGCGGCTGATGGCGGTGGTGAAGTCGAGGCCGTAATGGCTGCGCCCGGCGACCAGGCTGTCGTCTTCCACCGCCACGTAATAGCTGTGCACGAAGTAGAAGCGGCTATCCTGCGGGATGTCGGCCCACAACGGGTGGTCGACGGTCTGGTTGACGTTGTTCCAGCCCATGTGCGGCACCTTCAGGCGCTCGCCGTTTTCCACCAGGTCGTTGCCGAAGAACTTCACCTGCCCGGCGAACATGCCCAGGCAATCCACGCCGCCGTTCTCCTCGGAACGGTCAAGCAGGGCCTGCATGCCGACGCAGATGGCCAGCACCGGCTTTTGCAGCGCCGCCTCGCGCACTTCCGCGTCCACGCCCACCGCCTTCATGCCCGCCATGCAG
>DASUIL010000293.1:0-5327 GCA_036273075.1 Fluviicoccus sp.
ATACAAGGTCGATTGTGTCTACGAACCGGTCAATGTGGCGACGGTGCGCTGGATCGATTGTGACGACGAGAAAAAACTCGCCGAGTTCAAGAAGAAGGCGCATGATCAATTATCGGAAGACGGCGGCGGTTACCTGACCTATCTCGCGCCGTCGCGGGTGAACCTGCAACTGATGCAGGAGCGGTATCCGGAGATCCAGTTCCGGCCAACCCGCGAACATTGATCACCGGGGCGCTCAAGGAGCGCCCTTTTGCCGGCTGGAGGGAGTGGATGAGCATGCGGTACCTGATCGTTGGGCTGATGACTATTGCCCTGGCCGGTTGTGACCAGCCTGAGGAGCCCCCCAAGCATCCTGTCGCGGCGGCCCCGGCGGCAGCTCCGGCTTTTGCCCCGTTAAGCATGACCGCGTATAAGTCCAAGGTCTCCAAGCCGGGTTGCAAGGCCAAAGCCTGCCCGTCACTGGAAATCGATCTGGAACGCCTGACCGGCGACCCCGCCATTGATGCCCAAGTTGAAAGCGCGCTGGCCAGCATGATCCTGCTGGGCGACAAGCCGGTGCAATACAGCGGCATCAAGGCGCTGGCGGCCGATTTCTGGGCCCGGGCGGAAAGCGACTGGGGCATCGAACTGCAAAGCCGGGTGCTTTACCAGAAGGGCCCTTTGTTGGTGGTGCAGCTGGACTCCTATCTCTATAACGGCGGCGCGCACGGCATTCCCAATACCCGATACCTGAACATCGACCGCGCCCACGGCAATCGGGTGCTGAGCTTGGCGGATATGCTTGTCGAAGGTCAGGAATCCACATTCTGGGAGCTGGTCAAACCCTTACACTCGGCTTGGCTGAAAGAAATGGATTCGACCGATGCTGAGTTCGCGCAAACCTGGCCGTTCAGCAAGACGGCCAATGTGGCTTTGCTCCTGGACGGCATCCGGGTGAAATATCAGGTCTATGAGGCCGGGCCGTTTGCCTTCGGTCAGCCGGAGTTTTTCGTGACCCGCGATAAACTGGCTCCACTGCTGCGGTCGGAGTTCCGCTGACCCGGCGGGGGAGCGTTCCGCATGTGGATCGACACGCATTGCCATTTTGATGCCGACGAATTCGAGTCAGACAGGCAGGTTGTTGCGGAATGCGCGGCGGCTGTCGGGGTTGAGGCGATAGTGATTCCCGGATATGTGGCCTCGCGCTGGGAGCATTTACTCGGGGTTTGCCGCACGGTAACCGGCCCGAAGCTTCATCCGGCGCCCGGACTGCATCCATGCTACATCCGTGAACATTTGCCATTGCATCTGGAACAGCTGGATGCCGTATTGCGGAATTTTCCCTGCGCAGCTGTCGGAGAAATCGGGCTGGACACCTATCTGCCCGAGCTTAAGTCCCCCGAACTTTTCCAGGCACAAGTCTTTTTCTTCACCGAGCAATTGCGACTGGCGCAAACCCATGACAAACCGGTGATCCTGCATGTACGCAAGGCTCATGCCCAGGTCTTCAAAATTCTGAGAGAGCGGCGTTTTAAGGCAGGCGGCATCGTGCATGCATTCTCGGGCGGCGTCGAGGAAGCAAAGCATTATTACCGCCTGGGATTCAGGCTGGGCATTGGCGGCAGCCTTTCGTATCCTCAGGCCCGCAGGCTGCACGCCGTTGTCGAGGCTATGCCGCTGGAAGCGCTGGTGATCGAGACGGATGCTCCGGATATGATCCCCGCCGCAGAAAGGGGGCAGGGGATCAGGCGCAACTCACCGGAATTCCTGCCCGGAGTTGCCGCCGTGTTGGCGGCCGTAAAGGGGGTCGATACAACCCGTTTGAGCGAGTGCTTGCGTGATAACAGCTGCCGGTCATTGCGACTCAATCAATAGACAGGCTGTTCCGCCAGCGCCGTATCAAGATCGTCGGCTATCTGGTCATGAAAACGGCTGATCATGAATACCGGATTCTTTTCCTTACCTTTCAACAGGGCTTCGCGCAGCACCGGCCATTTGGCGCCGGCATCGCGGACAGCCTTCCCTGTTTCTCCCTGCGTGTAGACGGAGTCAATCTTGTCAAAGCGGGCATTGGCTTGCGTAAGGAGTTGCTGACCGGGCGCGCTTTCGATACCTGAAAGATGGTGGAAGATCAGGCTTTCAAAGCGGACAGCCAGCTCGCGCAGCGTATCAGCCGGCCCGCGCGGGGTCCTCTTGGCGTTTTTGCGGATTTCACTGATGGAGCCGTTTACCGCTTCGGAAAGCGCATCAAGGCGCTCACTGATCTTTTTGTGCAGTGCTTCCGACGGTTTGCCCTGGGGATTCAGCGCGGATTCATTGATGGTTGATTCCAGCGCCTGCCAGGCTGCCCGGATCTCGGCGCTTTGTTGAGCGGCGAGATTGTTACCTGTCTTGCGGATTTTCTGCAGTTGGGTGATCTCTGCGTTCGTCATGCCAAGTGACCCGGCCAGATAAAAACGGCTGGCCAGACGGTACCCTTGAATTTCCAGCATCGCCGCATCCTTCAGTTCAGTCTGTGTTTTTACAACATCCACCGCCGGCTTGCCGGAGGGGCCGGGTTCAGATGCAGCGATGGTCGGCGCAGAAGACAACAGAAGCAGCGAAGCAAAAAGGCAAGCGTGCCGGCGAAGCATGAGAGGTTACCTGCAAAGAGATAATAAGAATAATAAAGGCTGACCGTTGCGGTCATTTCTTAAGGTAGCAGGTGCATGGGGGTGATGGAGAGAGGGAGTCGTCAGTAATTTGAGCTTCGTCACAAAATCCGGTCGGTTCCTCGGGAAGGGCCGACCGGAGATGGCGGGAGTTAGATCAGTTCGACAGCCATTGCCGTGGCTTCGCCGCCGCCGATGCACAGCGAGGCGACACCGCGCTTGCCGCCGGTCTGGCGCAGGGCATGGATCAGGGTCAGGATGATGCGCGAGCCGGACGAGCCGACCGGGTGGCCCAAAGCGCAGGCGCCGCCGTAGATGTTGACCTTGTCATGGGGAATCTTGTGGGCATCCATTGCGCCCATGGTCACCATGGCAAAGGCTTCGTTGAGTTCATACAGGTCCACGGAGTCGGCAGTCCAGCCGGTCTTCTTGAACAGGTTGGTCAGAGCACCGATCGGAGCGATGGTGAACTCGCTGGGATGCTGCGACTGGGTGCTGTGGGCGATGATACGCGCCAGCGGGGTCAGGCCGCGCGCCTTGGCGGTGCTTTCCTTCATCAGCACCAGAGCGGAAGCGCCGTCGGAAATCGAGCTGGCGTTCGCGGCGGTAATGGTGCCGGTCTTGGAGAATGCGGGCTTCAGCGTCGGGATCTTGTCGAGCTTGGCGTTACCCGGCTGTTCGTCGACATCCACCAGCGTTTCACCGCCGCGCGACTGGACGGGAACGCCCACGATTTCCGCCTTGAACCAGCCTTCTGTAATCGCCTTCTGGGCGCGTTGCAGCGAGGTGATGGCGAAGTTGTCCATCTGTTCGCGGGTATAGCCCAGCTTGTCAGCCATTTCCTGAGCGAAGGAACCCATCAGGCGACCGGTTTCCGCGTCTTCCAGGCCGTCCAGGAACATGTGGTCCTTGATCTCGCCGTGGCCCATGCGGTAGCCGCCGCGAGCTTTCGGGAGGATGTAGGGTGCGTTCGACATGGACTCCATGCCGCCGGAAACCCCAATCTCGACAGTGCCGGCCAGGATCATGTCGTGCATGAACATGGTGGCGCGCATGCCGGAACCGCACAGCTTGTTGACCGTGGTGCAACCGGTGGCGGTGGGCAGGCCGGCCTTGAGGGCCGCCTGACGCGCCGGGCCTTGCTTCAGGCCGGCGGAGAGGATGCAGCCCATGACCACTTCCTGTACGTCCTCGGGCGCGATACCCGCACGGGCGACGGCCTCGCGGATGGCGATGGCGCCAAGCTCCGGGCCGGTAACGCTGCTCAGTGCGCCTTGAAAACCGCCCATTGGGGTACGGGCGCCATTGACGATAACTACGGGGTCATGACTCATGAGGATTCTCCACCATCGGGCTCTGTGAAACGTGGAGGCGATTATAGGGCGAAATCGCGTCTTGCATAGCGTGTAGGCATGAACGACACGGTTTTGTAGGATTTTTCCTACAAGGATTGCCGATTTGGCGACTTCCCGCCGGTATGGGCATCACGGATAATTCACTCAGCGCAAGGGAATACGGTCAGGGAGACCGGCAGGACAGGGCGCGGGGCAGGATGCCGGATGGAAGCAGGAAAGCAGGGTAGGGATAGCAGATGTTTCAGGATCGAAACACAGCCATTGCAGCACAGGGGGCTGACAGGACGTAAGTAAGGAAGGATGACGCTGCGGGAAGACCAGGATGGTGTAACAGGAAGTTCTGATTACAAGCAACAAGGAACCCGGATTCTGAAAAGGATATTCAGAATCCGGGCTTTTTATTTCCGCGGCATCTTCAGGCTTGGTTCAGGAAGCGAGGTTCAGTCTTCCATATCCTGATGCTGGCTGATGACTTTCTCGCGCTGGATGCGCTGATAAATTTCTTCGCGGTGAACAGCCACTTCCTTCGGGGCGTTCACGCCAATGCGGACCTGGTTACCCTTGACACCCAGGACAGTCACACTGACTTCATCACCAATCATCAGGGTTTCGCCGACACGGCGCGTAAGAATCAACATGGAACGACTCCTTGAGTTTTTATCCCGACAAACGACAGGTCATCCGAGTATGACTGAAGGTGGATAAAAGATAAACGGGGTAAAAGCGGATTTGCCGGACGAATAACCGACAAATCCGCGCGTTTTATGGGCAGTCAGGCTTTGGCCGGCGCATCCAGACCGAAAGCGGTGTGGAGGGCGCGCACGGCCAGTTCCAGATACTTTTCTTCCACCACAACCGAAATCTTGATCTCGGATGTCGAAATCATCTGGATGTTGATGTTTTCCTTGGCCAGCACGCCGAACATCTTGCTGGCGACACCGGCATGCGAGCGCATGCCAACGCCGACCATCGATACCTTGCAAATCTTGTCGTCAGACGTTACTTCACGTGCACCGATGTCCTTGGCAACGGTTTCCAGCACGCCCAGTGCCTTTTTCATCTCGCCGCGTGCAACGGTGAAAGTGAAGTCCGTGGTGTTGTCGGCGGCCACGTTCTGCACAATCATGTCGACTTCGATATTGGCTTCGCCGATGGGGCCCAGGATGCGGAAGGCGATGCCGGGCAGGTCGGGCACGCCGCGTACGGTCAGTTTGGCTTCGTCGCGGTTGAAGGCGATGCCGGAGATGACGGGTTGTTCCATAGTGACCTCGGATTCAGTGGTAATGAGGGTGCCTTCGCCTTCACCGAAGCTGGAAAGCACGCGCAGGGGAACCTGGTATTT
>DASUIL010000294.1:0-2570 GCA_036273075.1 Fluviicoccus sp.
TCGAACGACGATAACAAATCTCAGGGAGAACGCCGCCATGAGCCAGCCCCATTTCCGTACCTGCAACCTCTGCGAAGCCATGTGCGGCGTCGCCATCACCACCGGGCTGGACCTGGATGGCGAAACCCCGGTGGTCACCTCGATCAAGGGCGACGACGCCGATCCGTTCAGCCGGGGCCATGTCTGCGCCAAGACCATCGGCCTGAAAAGCCTGCATGAAGATCCGGACCGACTGCGTTATCCCCTGAAGCGTGTCGGCGGAGAATGGCAGGAAATTTCCTGGGATCAGGCCTTTGACGAAGTGGAGCAGGGCATCCGCCGGGTGCAGCGCGAACACGGCCGTCATGCCATGGCGTTTTATGCCGGAAACCCCACGGTGCATAACCTGGGTGCGACCCTGTTCGCCGCGCCGCTGATGGCCTCGCTGCATTCGCGCAACAAGTTCAGCGCCACCAGCGTCGACCAGTTGCCGCACATGCTGGCGGCCTTGCAGATGTTCGGTCACCAGTTGATGCTGCCTATTCCGGACATCGACAACACCGATTTCATGCTGATGCTGGGCGCGAACCCCGCCGCCTCCAACGGCAGCCTGATGAGCGCGGGCGACCCGATGGGGCGTCTGAAGAAAATCACCGAGCGCGGCGGCAGGCTGATTGTCCTCGATCCGCGGCGCACCGAAACCGCGAAGTGCTTCGAGCACCAGTTCATCAGGCCCGCCGGTGATGTCTATTTCCTGGCGGCCTTCCTCAATGTGCTGTTTGCCGACAATGTCGTGTCGCTGGGCGAGTTGAAGGGCCGCGTTACCGGGCTGGAAGTATTGAAAGCCGCTGTTGCGCCTTTCGAGCCGGAAGATGTCGAGGCCGCCACCGGCATTTCCGCCGACTGGATCCGCCGCACCGCCCACGAGTTCGCCGCCGCCGAGCGCGCCGTCTGCTACGGGCGCATGGGGGTCTGCACCCAGCCCTGGGGCGGTGTCAGCGCCTGGCTGGTCAACGCCATCAATGTCGTCACCGGCAATGTCGACGCCCCCGGCGGCGCCATGTTTACCCATCCGGCGGTCGATCTGGTCGGTCTGACCTCGTCCTCGCCCGCCTTGCGCGGCAGCTTCAACCGTTACCGGTCGCGCGTGCGCGGCCTGCCGGAATTCAACGGTGAACTGCCGGTGGCGGTGATGGCGGAGGAAATGCTGACGCCGGGGCAGGGGCAGATTCGCGGCCTGATCACCCATGCCGGTAATCCGGTGCTGTCGACGCCGAACGGCCGTCAGCTGGAAGAGGCGCTGGGCGGGCTGGACTTCATGGTGTCGATCGACTTCTACCTCAACGAAACGACCCGGCATGCCCACATCATCCTGCCGCCCACCGGGCCGCTGGAGCACGGACATTACGACCTGCTGTTCAACACCATCGCCGTGCGCAACGTCGCCAAGTATTCCCCGGCGTTGATGGAACCGGCGGAAAACACCCGCCATGACTGGCAGATCCTGCTGGAGCTGTCCGCACGTCTCAATGCCAATACCCCGATGGAAAAAGCCATCTGGAAACGGGTGAAGCAGGTCGTTGAACGCCTGAACGGTCCCGAAGGCATTCTGGATCTCATGCTGCAATCCGGTCCCTACGGACATCGTGCCGGTAACGCCCTGCACGGGGTCAGCAGTACTCTCCTGCAATTGCTGGAAAAGCTGCCGCCCGCGCGCAAGCTGGCCCGGCAGTTCCGGCAGCTGCAACTGGCGACACCGGCCAGCGGCAAGGCCATCGGCCTCAGCGTCGCCATGCTCAAGGACAATCCGCACGGACTGGACCTGGGTCCGTTGGAGCCGGGACTGCGGCAGCGCATCTGCACGCCGGATGGCAAGGTACTGCTGGCGCCGCACATCTATCTGCCCGAACTGGAACGCGCCCGTCAGGAAATGCCGCAGGGCGGCAAGCCCAAGAAGGGCGAGATGCTGCTGATCGGCCGCCGCCATATCCGCAGCAACAACTCCTGGCTGCACAACAGCCTGCCGCTGGTCAAGGGCAAGAACCGTTGCACGGTGATGGTCAATCCGGCGGACGCCGCGGCCCTGAAAGTGCAGGAAGGGGAGGATCTGCGCGTCACCTCACGGGTCGGCGACATCGTCATTCCGGTGGAGCTGTGCGAGGACATCATGCCGGGCGTGATCAGTATCCCGCACGGTTTCGGCCATCATCGCGAAGGCACACAGCTCAGCATCGCCGAGGGCCGGGCGGGGGTCAGCATGAACGACATCACCGACGAGCAATGGCTGGACAGCCTCAGCGGCACCGCCGCCCTGAACGGCATTCCGGTCAAGGTCAGCCTGGCCAATCCGCCCGCCAAGGCCAAGCGGGTGCGCAAGGTCAAGGTCGAGCCGGTCTGACCGAACCGGCAGGCCAAAAGAAAGGGGCGCATGATGCGCCCCTTTCTTGTTTACGGCCGAAGCTCCTTAAACCAGGACCTTCTTTTTCTTGCGCATACGGATGTTCAGCGCTTCCACCGCCAGCGAGAACGCCATGGCGAAGTAGATGTAGCCCTTCGGCACATGGAAGCCCATGCCATCCGCGACCAGCACG
>DASUIL010000295.1:0-2734 GCA_036273075.1 Fluviicoccus sp.
GCACGCCCAGGTCGAAGGTATATTTCACATGGCTGAAAATATCGGGAAACCAACGGATGGCGGCGCTGGTGCTGGAAACGCCGGGCAAGCTGTTGACGAGATCCTGACCACGATGCAGCAGGTCCTCATCGTCGCCCACCACCAGCTTGATGCGGCGCTTGGCATTGGGCAGGATGGCCGAAGCACGGATGGAATTTCCGGCGCTCAGGCCCAGCTTTTCGTCCCAACGCTCGGAGACAATGACACGCAGGCGCACCTTGGCTTCTTCCGGACCGTACCAGTTGCCGAACAGGCCGTCGAACCATTGCGCGGTCGCGGCGGTGCGGCTGGAAATGATGCAGTGCCGGGAGTCCAGCCACCCCAGGAAGCGCCCCTCCGGATCGCGCTGCAGGCAATCCCGGAAGGCTTCCGTCACCGGCGGCTGGGGGATATCCGTGGCGGCCGGGGGCGTCGTTTCACCCACAGCGTCAACCGGCGCCGACGACGTTACCGGCTGCTCCCCGTCCGGAAACACGACCGGCGCTTCCTCCGCGCGCGCCAAACCGCCAACGGCAATGAGAATCGCCGCTACCCACCCTGCACTCCTTGTGTTTCCGACCACGCTCACATAAATCCCCACGCTTGACATGGACTCAGCATAACGGCGATCCCCGACCGCCAACAAGACGGGATAACCATTCCCCAAAGAAAAAGCCCCCGGAGTCCGGGGGCTTTTCAGGGGCTACGCGCCGATCAGGCGAAATAGTCCATATCGAACTGCATCACGCTGTCCGCACCGGCCTTGATGCTGGCCAGACGGCTGGTCAGCTCGGGCAGCTGGCGGCTGACGAAGAACTTGGCCAGCTTCAGCTTGTCGCTGTAGAAAACTTCATTCTTGCCGGCGGCGGCCTTGGCCAGCTTGGCCCACATGTAGGCGAAGCTCAGCAGACCGAAGGCATGCATGTAGTCGACCGCCGCGGCGTTGATTTCGTCCGGATTGATCCGGGCCTGCTCAACCACCCACTTCGTGGCGGCTTCGATTTCATCGGCGGCCTGGGCCAGCGCCACGCGCATGAAGTCGAGGGAAGCGTCACCGGCCAACGTGGCGTTGAAGGCGCGGATTTCCGCCAGATAGGAAGCCACGAAGACGCCGTCGTTCTTGGCAACCTTGCGGCCCATCAGGTCGTGCGCCTGCACGCCGTTGGTGCCTTCATAGATCTGGGCGATGCGGGTATCGCGCACCCACTGCTCCAGGCCCCATTCGCGGATGAAGCCGTGGCCGCCCAGCACCTGCTGGCCTTCGATGCAGTTTTCCAGACCCTTGTCGGTCAGGTAGGCCTTAACCACCGGCGTCAGCAGCGCGACGCGGTCGGCGGCGGCCTTGCGCACGGCGGGATCTTCGCTGTACTTGTTCAGGTCCAGCTGTTGCGCGGCATAGATGGCGAAGGCGCGACCGGCTTCGTTGTTGGCGCGGATCTTCAGCAGCATGCGGCGGACATCCGGGTGCACCAGGATGCTGTCGGCGTTCTTTTCCGGCATCTTCACGCCGGTGGCGGAACGGCCCTGCAGGCGGTCGCGCGCATAGGCGGCGGCGTTCTGGTAGGCGGCTTCGGAAGCGCCCAGACCCTGGATGCCCATCGACAGGCGCTCGTAGTTCATCATCACGAACATGGCGGCCAGACCTTCATTGACCTTGCCGACCAGATAGCCCTTGGCGGCGTCGAAATTCATGACGCAGGTGGCGGAACCCTTGATGCCCATCTTGTGTTCGATGGAACCGGCAGCCACGGGGTTGCGCGCGCCCAGCGAACCGTCTTCGTTGACCAGGAACTTCGGCACCAGGAACAGCGAGATACCGCGAGAACCGGCCGGAGCGTCCGGCAGCTTGGCCAGCACCAGGTGCACGTGGTTTTCGCACAGGTCGTGCTCGCCGCCGGTAATGAAGATCTTGGTGCCGGAAATCAGGTAGGAACCGTCAGCCTGCGGCTCGGCCTTGGTGCGGATGATGCCCAGGTCGGTGCCGGAATGCGGTTCGGTCAGGCACATGGTGCCCGCCCACTCGCCGGAATACATCTTCGGCAGATAACGGTTGTTCAGCTCTTCTCCGGCGTGTTCCTTCATGGCCATGCCGGCGCCGATGGTCAGCAGCGGGTAAAGGGTGAAGGACGGGTTGGTGGCGAACAGCATTTCATCGGTCAGCACGGTGACCATCTTCGGCATGGCCTGACCGCCAAACTCTTCATCCGCACCCAGACCGATCCAGCCGCCTTCGGCGTACTGCTTGAAGGCTTCCTTGAAACCCTTCGGGGTGGTGACCACGCCGTTGTTGAAGGTGCAGCCTTCTTCGTCACCGGAACGGTTGATGGGCAGCAGCACGTTTTCGCTGAACTTGGCCATTTCTTCGAGGATGGCGTTGACGGTGTCCATGTCGACATGGCTCATCGCAGGGTTTGCTTGCCAGAATTCATTGGCGTTGAAAACTTCGTCCAGCACGAAACGCATGTCGCGGAGGGGGGCTTTGTACAGGGGCATGATCTTTCCTCAATAAACTTGTCAGAAAAAAGCCCGCTTATGACGGCGGGCTCTTCTCGATCCGGCAATTATCGCACGAATCAGAACGCGAAGGCTTCCGGAGCCATGTTCAGCGACTCCAGACCGGCGTCGATGATTTCAACATGGGCCTTGGTGCGCGGCAGGATCTTCTTGAAGTAGAACTGCGCGGTCTGCACCTTGGCCTTGTAGAAGGCGGCGTCGC
>DASUIL010000296.1:0-2175 GCA_036273075.1 Fluviicoccus sp.
ACCCCGTGCCCAGCCCCTTCAACAACCACTTCCAGGTCCGCTCCGGCAAAATCAACCTCTCCGTCCACACCTGCGGCAACCCGCAAAACCCGACAATGATCCTGGTCCACGGCTACCCCGACAACCACCGGGTCTGGAGCAAGGTCGCCGCCAACCTGATGCAGGATTTTCACGTGGTGGCCTACGACGTGCGCGGCTGCGGCTCCTCCGACGCCCCCCGCCGCATCCGCGACTACGCCCTGCCGCTGCTCAGCCAGGACTTGGTCGCGGTGATGGACGCCGTCAGCCCCGACCGCCCGGTGCATCTGGCCGCGCACGACTGGGGTTCCATCCAGACCTGGGAATCGGTGACCGAACCGGCCTTGCAGGACCGCATCGCCACCTATACCACCCTGTCCGGCCCCTGCCTGGACCATGTTGGCATGCTGATGCGGCACCTGATGATGAACCCCACCCCGGACAACCTGGCCAAGCTGGCCGGACAGGCCGCTCACTCGTGGTACATCTACCTGTTCCAGTTGCCGGTTATCGCGCCGACGCTGTGGAAGACGGTGCTGGGCAAGAAATGGGATGAATTGCTGGTGAAACTGGAAGGGATTCAAAGCACGCCGGAAGCCAACCCCACGCAGCTGCGCGATGGTGTCAACGGCATCAATCTCTACCGCGCCAACATGCTGCAACGGCTGTCGAACCCGCGCGAACGGCACTCCCGCGTGCCCGTGCAGCTGCTGGTGGCCAAGGGCGACAATTTCGTCACCCCGCAAGTCCTGGAACGCCAGGAAATCTGGGCGCCGGATCTCACGACCGTGGAAGTGGACGGCGGTCACTGGCAATTGCTGCTGGACCACCCCGATACCTTTGCCGACGCAGTGCGCGCCTTCATTCAGGCGCGATCATGAACCATTGACCGGCGCTTTCCACGGCATAACCGGTCTTGCCCTCGACTTCGTGCAATTCCGCGCAGTCGACCAGCTGGTAGAACACATTGCGCCCGATCAGGGCATCCAGGCGGTCGCGCACCCGGATATAGGGGCGCGGCTCGCCGGCCTCATCGTATTCCACCCGCAGCGGATGGTCGGCGTCGGCGACCACGACATCGCCGGTCAGCGTGGTGAAACGCAGGTACGGCACTCCTTCTTCCACCAGACGATCGACAACCCCTGCAAAAAACGGGGCGTCGTCCACGGTAATGCGCACCTTTTCGACCGGCGTCAGGAGGTAATAGGCATCGTCATCTTCGCGCCGCAGGATGCTGCTGAACAGCTTCACCAGCGGCATACGGCTGATGGGCGTGCCCTGATAGAACCACTGCCCATTAGCCTTGATCTGCATCGGCAGGTCGCCGCAAAACGGCGGATTCCACAGGTGTACCGGCGGCAAGCCCTTGCGCGGCTGCCCGTTTTCATCCAGCAACAGCCGGGCGATGGCCGCCGGATCGGCCTTGAGTTGTGACTGCTGGGTCATTCCGTACACTTCCCATCATTTGTCGGACAAAATACCGTATAAAAAGTTGGCCTTTGCAGGTTGTGCTTTTATACTACGCGCGCGTCCCGCCAGAACGGGAATAATACTTGCATTCAACATGGTACGCGCCCCGCCCGGCTTTGCAAGCGGACGGGACGCCTGCCCGTACGGTCCTTAACCGGACCCGTTTCTTCTGTGCCCTGAGGAGAGTGTCGTGGAAAGAGAATCGATGGAGTTTGACGTCGTCATCGTCGGCGGCGGCCCTGCCGGTCTGTCGGCAGCCATTCGTTTGCGTCAGCTGGCCATTGAAACCGGCCACGACATTTCGGTGTGTCTGGTGGAAAAAGGCTCCGAAATCGGCGCGCACATCCTGTCCGGTGCGGTCTTCGAACCGCGCGCCCTGAACGAACTCTTCCCCAACTGGAAGGAAGAAGGCGCGCCGCTGAACACCCCCGTCACCAAGGACGAGATCCACCTGCTGTTCAGCGAGACCAAGAGCAAGCTGATGCCGGACTGGGCCGTTCCCAAGGCCATGCACAATGAAGGCAACTACATTGTCAGCCTGGGCAACGTGGTGCGCTGGCTGGGCCAGAAGGCCGAAGAGCTGGAAGTGAACCTGTTCCCCGGCTTCGCCGCCTCGGAAGTCCTGTTCCATGAAGACGGCAGCGTCAAGGGCGTCGCCACCGGCGACATGGGCATCGGCAAGAACGG
>DASUIL010000297.1:0-3627 GCA_036273075.1 Fluviicoccus sp.
GTCCGACGCCGAGAAGCTGGCCGAGCTGGAAAACAACTGCCAGGGCATCCTGGGTTATGTGGTGCGCTGGGTGGATCTGGGCGTGGGTTGCTCCAAGGTGCCCGACATCAACAACGTCGGCCTGATGGAAGACCGCGCCACGCTGCGTATTTCCAGCCAGCACATCGCCAACTGGCTGCGCCACGGCGTGGTTTCCAAGGAACTGGTGATGGACGTGCTGAAGCGCATGGCCGTGATTGTCGACCAGCAGAACGCCGGTGACGCCGCCTACACCCCGATGGCTCCCGGTTACGACGGCATTGCCTTCAAGGCCGCCTGCGATCTGGTGTTCCTGGGTACGGTGCAGCCGTCCGGTTACACCGAGCCGCTGCTGCATGCTGCGCGCCTGCAGTTGAAGGCGAAGCGTGGCTAAGCCCCGGTCCTCCGTGGCGACACGGTGCTGATCCGGCAGGGGACACTTTGGTGTCCCCTTTCTTTTTTAGGGGGAAGTTTTCATGGCCGAGTTCGTCGCCCTGGATTTCGAAACCGCCGATTACGGCGCCGACAGCGCCTGCGCCATTGCCCTGGTGCGCGTGCGCAATGACACCATCATCAAGCGGACTTACAGCCTGATCCGGCCGCCCCGGTCCTATTTTCGCTTCACTCACATCCACGGCCTGCGCTGGTCGGACGTGGCGGATCAACCGACCTTTGCCGAGCTGTGGCCGTCCATTGTGGACGAGTTTGCCGATGTGGATTTTGTCGCCGCGCACAACGCTTCCTTTGACAAGGGCGTGCTGGCTGCCTGTTGCGCGGCTGCCGGATTGGTCATGCCGGATGTGCGTTTTGAATGCACGGTGAAACTGGCGAAGAAAACCTGGGGATTGAAACGGGCGAACCTGGCGGCGGTGTCCGAGTTCCTGAACATTCCGTTGGTGCACCACCAGGCCTTGTCGGACGCGGAAGCCTGCGCCCGCATCGTGATTGCCGCGAACCAGGCCGGAGCCTGATCCGCTAACGCTCCCTCACGCCAGCTTGCTGAAATCCGGCTTGCGCTTTTGCATGAAGGCGCTGACCGCTTCCTTCACTTCCGGGCCCTTCAAGGCCGCCGAAAAATGTTCCAGTTCCACCGCCAGCGACTCGTGCATGCCGCGCTGGCTGAAACGGCGCATCAGCATCTTGGTGGTGAGCAGGGCCTGCGGTGCTTGCTGCGCCAGCCGCAAGGCCTGTTGCCGGGCGCGGGATTCCACCTCGGCTGGCGGCAGCACTTCATTCACCAGCCCCAGTTCATGCGCGGTCTGCGCGCTGAAAGCCTCCCCCAGCATCAGCAGTTCGGCAGCACGCACATGACCCATGATGCGCGGCAGCGCGTAGCTGGCGGTGAACTCCGGGCACAGGCCCAGACTCACGAACGGCATCTGCAAGCGCGCGGTTTCACCGACATAAACCAGATCGCAATGCAGCAGCAGCGTGGTGCCGATGCCCACCGCCGCGCCGTTCACCGCCGCGACGACCGGCTTGGGGAAACCGGACAGCGCCGCCATGAAACGACCGACCGGAGCCTCGGCCAGATTGCCGGGGATTTGCAGGAAGTCCTGCAGGTCGTTGCCCGCCGTGAAGGTGTCCGGAGTGCCGGTCAGCAGCACCACGCGCACCTCGGGATTATCAGCCGCCGTCAGCAATGCCTCGGCCAGTTCGCCGTACATGGTCTGGGTCAGGGCGTTGCGCTTGTCGGGACGGTTGATGCGCAGCGTCAGGATATGGTCGCTCAGCTCGGTCAGCAGGGTGGGGGCGGTCATGGCGAAGGGCTCCTGAAGGCAGGCTAAAAGGGGGCCCAAGTATAGGGATTCCGGAGATACTGAACAGCTGTATAGATTGACCGGCGAGTCAGCCGATGTCGATTTCCCCGCGCAGATAGGTCAGCGCCGTACCGGCCAGACGGACGCGATCGCCCAGAACCTCACACCGCACATCGCCGCCGCGCCGGGAAACCTGCCGGGCATGCAACCGGGTTTTCCCCAGACGTTCAGACCAGTAGGGCGCCAGCTGGCAATGCGCCGAGCCGGTCACCGGGTCTTCGGCAATACCGTAATTGGGCGCGAAGAAGCGACTGACAAAATCGCTGTTGTCACCGGGGGCGGTGACGCAGACGCCGCGACGGTCGAGTTTGCGCAATTGTTCCTGATCGGGCGTCAGGGCTCGGATTTCGGTCTCACTGCTGAAAACGGCGATGTAGTCGGCGGCGGCCAGCACCCACAGCGGTTCGATGCCCAGCCCGTCAATCAATGCCTGCGGCGTGGCGCAGGGGACGGGGGCTTGGGCGGGGAAGTCCATGACCAGTTGCGTGCCGTCGCGCTGCACGGTGAGCAGGCCGCTGCGGGTGTGGAAGCGCAGGGTGCTTTCCGGGTTGTCGAGATGGTGGAAGATGACATGGGCGGCGGCCAGCGTGGCGTGGCCGCACAGATCGACCTCGGCGACCGGGGTGAACCAGCGCAGGTGATAGCCGTCTTCCGCCGCGACGAAAAAGGCGGTTTCGGAGAGGTTGTTCTCTTCGGCAATGGCTTGCAGCACGGTGTCCGGCAGCCAGTGCGGCAGCGGGCAGACGGCGGCGGGGTTGCCTTCGAAGGCGCGGGTGGCGAAGGCATCGACCTGATAGAGCGGCAGTTTCATGGGGAGGGTTTCCTTATCCGGGCCGGTCAAGGCTAAGCGACTTCGGCTCCGGCTTCCAGCAGCAGTTCCCGCAGGATGCTGCGGTGGCAGTGGTTTTCATCCTCGCAGTAGCAGCCGACGGAGAAGTTGGCGGTGCGTGACAGTGTGGCCAGCATGGCGAGGGTATGGCGGTTTTCGGGGGTTTGCATTTCGCGGCGGTATTGTTTGCTGAAGGCCTGCCATTGCGCCGGGGTTTCGGCGGTTTGGCCGAGTTTCATGGTTTCGGGGCTGGGGGCGAGGTTGGGGTACCAGACGTCGTACCAGTTGCCGGTGGCGAATTCGGTTTTGGGCACGCCGCGCGGCGGGCGTCGGACGGTGCCGAGGCGGGGGCCTTCGTCGGGGTGGCGGGGGGTGCCGAGGCGGAGGATGCGGATGGTCATGGGGGCGGCTCCGGTTAGTATTCTGGCTATCATCAGCTGAATTAGGGCGATTATCATACGGATATGGCAGTCGATTTTGCATAAAGCGGTCTTGCCGTGGGCGTCGACGCCATGCAAACTGAATGTGGACTTCGCCAGGTCGATGCCGACGGTGGTGATGGTATTCATGTTGATTCCTCGCCCTCGGGACTGATGTGTTTGGCAACCTTAAGTGTGGCTCATGGGAGCCTCCGGAGTGGGGGGAGTCCATTTAATTCGTTAGAGGCCTATGTATGCCAGCGTTGAAATGGGCAGATGTCTGGTTGCTGCAATCGCTGCACCTCTGTGGAGAGTCTGCAGAGAAACTGGATCTGCCGCGCATTGTGGCCGCGGCGGACGGCATCAACCACGCCATCTTGACCTTCGAGGAGTTGAACAACGGCTTGTATCGGCTGCGTGAGGCCGGATTGATCGAGGCAAATCCACCAGGGTATGCGCTTACGGGAGCCTGTAAATAAAACCGTGTAACTGCTTTTCCGCCTCTGGTACAAGAGGCCCATGATGGAGAAGCAGCCATGAG
>DASUIL010000298.1:0-5923 GCA_036273075.1 Fluviicoccus sp.
CGATGCCGCATAGTTGCCGTGCCCTTGCGCCGGCTTGATGCCCTTACCGGGCTCTCTCTGAAAAAAGTGAATTTAATGACCACTGTTGACCAAACCGGTTCCGACCTGTCTGTTTCTATTGCTATTGATTCGAACGCTGCCGATTCGACGCCTGTCGATGTTTCCGCCTTCATCAATCTGGGCCTGCATGAAGCCCTGGGCCGCGCGCTGGCGGACCTGAAAATCCATACCCCGACCCCGGTGCAGGCGCAAGCCATCCCGGTGGCGCTGCAAGGCCGCGACCTGCTGGTCTCCAGCCAGACCGGCTCCGGCAAGACGGCGGCCTTCATGCTGCCCGCCCTGCAAAAGATTTCCGAAATGCCCGCCCCGGCCCGCGCTTCCGGCCGTCCGGAGCGCACCAACGGCCGCCGTCCGCGTCCGGAACCCGCCCGCCCGACGCTGGTGGTGCTGACCCCGACCCGTGAACTGGCGCAGCAAGTGACTTCGGCCACAACCTCCTTTACCAAGTACATGCGCCGCATCGTCTGCACCAGCATCGTCGGCGGCATGCCCTATCCTCGCCAACTGGACATGCTGGCCAAGATGCCGGACATCCTGGTGGCGACGCCGGGCCGCCTGCTGGACCACATGGGCTCCGGCCGCATCGACCTCAGCAACCTGTCCATGCTGGTCTTTGACGAAGCCGACCGCATGCTGGACATGGGTTTCTCGGAAGACATCGACGCCATCATGGCGCAGACTCCGGAAACCCGCCAGACGCTGATGTTCTCCGCCACCATGCAGGGCCGCATCGCCGAACTGGCCTCCGACCTGCTGAAGGATCCGGTGCGCATCAGCATCGAACAGCAACAGCTGGAATACGACCGCATCGAACAGCGTCTGCACTTTGTGGATGACGCCCAGCACAAGGCCAAGCTGCTGGCCCACCTGCTGGCCGACGAAAGCGTCCAGCAGGCCATCATCTTCACCGGCACCAAGCTGGAAGCCGATGAACTGGCCGACGACCTGGTGGAACAGGGCTATGCCGCCAGCGCCCTGCACGGCGACATGAAGCAGTCTCACCGCAACCGGACCCTGCAGGGCCTGCGTCGCGGCGAAATCAAGGTGCTGGTCGCCACCGACGTCGCCGCCCGCGGCATCGATGTGCCGAACATCAGCCACGTGGTCAACTACGCCCTGCCGCGTCACAGCGAAGACTATATCCACCGTATCGGCCGTACCGGTCGCGCCGGTCGTTCCGGCATCGCCGTGAACCTGGTGCACCACGGCGACCGCTACAAGTGGGTCAAGATCGAGCGCATGCTGCCCGCACGCGTCAACCCCAGCGAAGTGGAAGGCCTGGAACCGCAACGCGCGCCCAAGCCCCGCAGCGGCCGTCCCGGCGACGGCTACCGCAGCGGCGGTCGTGATTTCAACGGAGGCAGCAAGGAACGCTGGAGCCGTGACCGCAAGGACAGCCGTCCGGCCCCGCGCAGCGGCGACCGCAGCGGCCCGCGCAGCGATGACCGCGCCCCGCGTTTTGACGATACCGGTTTCCGTCGTGATGGCGGCTACCGCAGCGAAGGCGGCGGCTATCGCGGCGCGTCGGCTCCGGCCGGTGACCGTCCGTATGCCGACCGCGCCCCGCGTGGCGATGATCGCGGCGGCTACGCCCCGCGTCGTGATGACAGCTTCGGCAATCGTCCGGAAGGCCGTCGCGAAGGTGCCGGCGGCTACGCCGGCCGTTCAGACCAGCCGCGCCGCGAAGGCGGTTTCGGGGCGCCGCGCTCCGACGCCCCCCGCCGCGACAGCAACTGGCAGGATCGTCCGCGCCGCCAGACCAGCGGTGACTGGGACCGTCGCTAAGACCGCCGGAGGCCTCAGGAGCCGCCCATCAGGGCGCTCTTGAGGTCATCCTGCACCGGCTCGGGCCCCAGCCATATCTTGAGCAGGGCCCGGGACAGGTCTTCCCCTTCAATCGTATCCCGTACATCCCCGCCAATCCGCACCACCGTTCCCACACCCGGCAGGAAATCGAACTGGATGATGTCGCCCTCGCGCACGCCGCCAATCGAATTCATCGCCTGCTTCAGGCGCGCCAGTTGTGCATTGATCCGTGTCATCTCCGCCGCCGTGGCGTTGTCCTTCAAACCCTTCATCAACGCCTCATAGATGGCCGACGCCTGCATGTCGCGCAGCATGTGCAGTTCCATGCGCCGAGCCTTGCGCGAAACGACTACCGCCTCGGGCGAGGCGACCCGCTCGGAAAGGTAGAGCGCCGCGACATAGACCTTGATGAAGAATTTGCTGCGCACACCCGCGCCGTTGAGGAACATCGACTGGCCCGAGACCCGGACCGTATCCGGGAGGCGCACGCCCTCGACATCCAGGGCCAGGGCCGGAGAAGACGCCAAGACCAGCGTCAGGCAGGCTCCGGCCAGCCCCGATGAAAGTTTCCGCATGCTTCAGACCTCGCTTACCAGGGGGTGGCCCCCAAGGCAGCGTTCTTTTCGCGCCAGACCTTGGGAGTTACCCCGGTCCAGCGCTTGAAGGCATGATTGAAGGCGCTTTGTTCAGCATAGCCCAAGAGCAGGGCCACTTCACTCAAGGGTGTCGAAACCTTGCTCAAATAGCGTTTGGCCAATTGTAAACGGGCATCATCCAGCAGTATCTGGAACTTCAGGCCTCGTTCGTCAAGGCGGCGTTGCAGGGTGCGCGGCGAGCAGCACATGCGCATCGCCACCACATCCAGGTTGGGCGTGGCGGCGTGGATGGCGGCGTGGATCGACTGACGCAACGCGGTAATGAACTCGTCATTGGCGGGCAATTGCTGCAACAGGTTCTCGGCCTGGCGGTCGAGGATGTCGCGCAGCACCGGATCGGGCTTGGTCAGCGGCTTGGTCAGCAGGATGGCCGGGAAGGCCAGCGTGGTGTACGCCGCCTCAAAATGCACCGGGCAGCCGAAGAACTCTTCGTAGGGACGCAGGTCCGCGGGCTTTTCGTTGATGAAGCTCATGTAGACCGGATTGAAATCCTCGCCCGCCACCTGCCGCAGGTAGCTGACCAGCACCGCTTGCGCCGTCTGGTCGGCCAGCTGGCCGGTCGCGCCAAGTTCCGCCCCCCATTGCAACAGCACCAGCTCGCCCTCGAAGGACACATGCAGGTCATTGACCGCGTGCACCAGATCCTCGAAGCGTTGCAGTCGCAGCAGCGCCTCGCCCAGCGTGTTGCAGGAATAGGTCACATAACCCAGCACGCCAAGGTGCCGTGGCGTAATGCGCTTGCCCACCTTCAGGCCGAAAACCGGGTCGCCTGTCAGCTGGTAGACCCGCTCCAGCATCACCCGCCAATCGTCAAAGGGAACCCGCACCCGTTCGTCCAGCTCGGGACAGGGGCGCTGCAGGACCTTTTCGGCCTCCATTCCCTGCTCATCGAGCCATTCGAACAACAGGCGCACATAGGTCCCGGAAATATGACCCTGCATGATTTTATCTCTCGTGAGGTCTGGCATTGTTCTTGTTCGGGGAATCGTCCCGGCCGCGGCTTTTTTGAACGGACGGCGGTCACGGCGGCGTTCCTGCTCCCTGCATCATAGTGCCAAGAAACGGCGGGTCAACTGGTCTTTGCCGAACTGACGCCGCGAAGGGGCGGAAAGGTCATTAACTCTTCACTGGACAAACCGTAACGGCTGGAGGAACCTATCGATATACCCTGCTGGAAATGAAAAGGAGTCTGTCGTGAAAATTCTGGTTGCCGTGGATCTGCATGAGTCCTGCGATGTCATCCTGGAGCATGCGGGCAAGCTGGCCAAGGCCTTTAACGCCAAGCTGATCCTGCTGCACGTCACCGACATCCGGCCGGAACTGACCGGCTATGACATCGTCACCGATGAATCGTTCGGCAACTTCCCCGACCCGAAGATGATCCGGGACAGCATCGCCGACCGTTTCCGCGAAGAGCACGAGAAAATCCAGACCCTCAGCCTGCCGCTGCGCAACGAAGGCGTGGAATGCACCGCACTGCTGGTGAACGGCATGGCCAACCATGCGGAAAGCATCCTTGAGGAAACCCGCAAGCACGCGGCAGAAATGATCGTGATCGGCACGCACCGCAAGGGCGTGGTGGCGCGGCTGCTGCTGGGCAGCACCAGTTCCGGCGTATTGCAGCATGCCACCGTGCCGGTCGTCATGGTGCCGGTGGTCGACAAACCGGCCGCCTGATCCCCCCGTCACAAAACCGTCACCCGCCTTTCAGCAAGCTGTCATTTGCCTGGCCGAGGATACCCGGACATTTGCAATGTCCCCCTCAGCGCCAGGTAGATGACCATGAACAACACCTCCTCCAGTTCCATCCAGACTTCCCGCCGCCGCCTGCTGCAACTGCTGGCCAGCGCGCCCGTGCTGCCGCTGGCCGGCGTTTCCGCCTCCAGCCTGGTGCTGGCGGGCTGCAACGGCAGCGACGACCCCGCACCGGCCAAGGCCGCCGCCACCCTGACCGGCGTCAGCTTCAGCTCGATGCCCGCGCCGACGCTGGCCAACGCCGCGGCCATGGCCACCACCACCGTCGGCTCGACCATGACCGCCAGCTTCAGCGACGGCAGCACGGTTGACGTCAAGCTGGCCTACCAACCCTTCTTCATCACCGGCGACAAGGTCTCCGACGGCATGGGCGGCCAGATCCTGGCCGGCGGCTACTACGACATCTACAACCAGCCGATCATCGATGCCACCGTCGCGGGCAAGGAGCGCCAGTACTTCTCCGACGCACCCGACGGCACCTCGCTGCTGACCGTGCCCGGCGCCAAGGTGGCGGGCGTCACCGGCAACACCGTCTTTGCCGTGGTGCAGTTCGAGTACACCACCTGGGCGCAGGACGGCGTCACCGACATGTACGGCAAGCTGCCCTCCCCGATTGCCGTGCTGACGCTGGACCAGAACCCGACCACCGGCAAGCTGACCCTGGTCAAGTACCACAATGTCGACACCAGCGGCGTGCACGGCCTGTGGATCACCTGCGGCGCGAGCCTGTCGCCGTGGGGCACGCACCTGTCCAGCGAGGAATACGAGCCGGACGCCTTCACCGCCGCAGCCAATACCCAGCTGAAGGCCTTCAGCAAGAACCTCTACGGCAGCGAAACCGCCGCCAACCCCTACCACTATGGCCACCTGCCGGAAGTGACCGTCAATGCCGATGGCACCGGCTCCATCAAGAAGCACTACTGTCTGGGCCGCATCTCGCACGAACTGGTGCAGGTGATGCCGGACAACCGCACCGTGCTGATGGGCGACGATGCCACCAACGGCGGCCTGTTCTGCTTCATCGCCAATAACGAGAAGGACCTGTCCTCCGGCACGTTGTATGTCGCCAAGGTCGGTGCGGGCTTCACGCTGGACACCACCGCCGCCCCGACACCGCTGAGCTGGATCAAGCTGGGCTCCGCCACCAGCGCCGAAATCCACAAGCTGGCCAACACCACCCTGGCCACCGACATTTTCGACCGCGTCACCGCTGACCCGCTGGACGCCGGCTACACCAAGGTCTTCGTCGGCGGCAAGACGGAATGGCTGAAGCTGAAGCCGGGCATGGAAAAGGCCGCCGCCTTCCTTGAAACCCACCGCTATGCCGCCTATGTCGGCGCCAGCCTGGGTTTCACCAAGATGGAAGGCACCACCGTCAACATCAAGGACAAGGTGGCCTACTCGGCGCTGCAGAACTGCGTGGACTCGATGGTGATCGGCGGCAAGGGCTATCAGGCCGGCATCGGCATTGACCTGCCCGCCGCCATCAAGGCCGGCGCGGTGCTGCAGCACACCCTGAAGGGCGGCCTGACCGACACGATGGGCGGCGCGATCAACAGCGACTGGATGCCGTCGCAGACCAAGGCCATCCTGACCGGCGAGGATATCGCCGCCGACGCGCTGGGCAACACCGCCAACCCGGACAA
>DASUIL010000299.1:0-11166 GCA_036273075.1 Fluviicoccus sp.
CAGCGGGAAGGACCATTCCGAACCCGTGGAGATGGGCTTGCTCATGCGGGTTTCCTCGCAAACAGTTCCCGGAACACCGGATAGATGTCGCTCGGCTCGATGATCTGCTGCATGGCGAAAGCCTGCGGGAAGGCGGCTTCCACCTCTTCATAGGATTGCCACAACGCCTGGTGCTGGCGCGGCGTGATCTCGATGTAGGCGAAATACTGCAGCGACGGCATGATGTGCTGCGTCAGTATTTCCTGGCACAACGGCGAGTCATCGCTCCAGTTGTCGCCATCCGAGGCCTGGGCGGCGTAGATATTCCATTGTTCCGGCGAATAACGCTCGGCAATGATCTCGTCCATCAGCTTCAGCGCGCTGGAGACGATGGTGCCGCCGGTTTCCCGCGAGTAGAAGAACTCCTGTTCATCCACCTCCTTGGCGCTGGTGTGGTGGCGGATGAACACCAGTTCGATCTTGCGGTAATTGCGCTTCAGGAACAGGTACAGCAGCAGGAAGAAGCGCTTCGCCATGTCCTTGGTGGCCTGGCTCATCGAACCGGACACATCCATGATGCAGAACATCACCGCCTGCGCCGTCGGCTTCGGCACCTTGATGTGGTGGTTGTAGCGCAGGTCGAAGGTGTCGATGAACGGAATCTTTTCCAGCCGCAGTTTCAGTTTAGTGATTTCCGCCTTCAGTTCGCGGATGCGCTCGTTGCGTTCGGGTGACGCCTCCATCTCCAGCAGGACTTCCAGTTCGGCCTCATCTTCGGCGATCTGCCGCCGCTTGCCCGCGCCCAGCGCAATGCGCCGGGAGGTGGCGGCGCGCAGGCTGCGCACGATGTTGATCTTGGCCGGATTGCCTTCGGACACAATGCCCGCGCTCTGCCATTCCCAGGTTTCCACCCCGGCCAGACGCCGCTTCACCAGATTGGGCAGCGCCAGGTCTTCAAACAGGAAATTGAGGAATTCCTCCTGCGTCAGCGAGAAACTGAAATCATCCTCGCCTTCGCCGGAGTTGCCGGCCTTGCCGCCGCCCTGACCACCGGCGCCGCCTTGCGGACGCGGCACCTTGTCGCCGGTCACGAATTCCTTGTTGCCGGGATGCACCATCTCCCGCGAGCCGCCCGGCCCGTGATGGAACACCGGCTCGGAAATGTCGCGCGTGGGCAAGGTCACGGACTCGCCGCGATCCATGTCGGTAATGCTGCGCTTGCCCGCCGCTTCCGACACCGACTCGCGGATCTGCGCCTTGTAGCGGTCCAGGAAGCGCTGGCGGTTGACCATGCTCTTGTGACGGCCGTTCAGGCGACGGTCGATGATGTAGCTCATGGAGCCTCCTGAAAAAGTTCCCTCTCCCATTGGGGGAGAGGGCCAGGGAGAGGGGGGATGGACAGTGGCCGGAACATGATTCACCAAGCGGCCACCGCCGAACCCTCTCCCGGCGCTACGCGCCACCCTCTCCCAGACCTTGGGAGAGGGAAATGCCCCCGGTTACTGCGCCTTCCTAAACCGCAAATACCATTCGCACAGCAAGCGCACCTGCTTCTCGGTGTAACCGCGGTCGGTCATGCGCCGCACGAAGTCCTGATGCTTCTGCTGGTCGGCCTTCGATGCCTTCGGGTTGAAGGAAATCACCGGCAGCAGGTCCTCGGTGTTGGAGAACATCTTCTTCTCGATCACCGTGCGCAGCTTCTCGTAGGACATCCAGGTCGGGTTCTTGCCGTTGTTGTTGGCGCGGGCGCGCAGCACGAAGTTGACCACCTCGTTGCGGAAGTCCTTCGGGTTGGAAATGCCCGCCGGCTTCTCGATCTTTTCCAGTTCCTCGTTCAAGGCCTGACGGTTGAAGATTTCGCCGGTATCCGGGTCGCGGAACTCCTGATCCTGAATCCAGAAGTCGGCGTACTGCACATAACGGTCGAAGATGTTCTGGCCGTATTCCGAGTACGACTCCAGATACGCCGTCTGGATTTCCTTGCCGATGAACTCGACATAGCGCGGCGCCATGTATTCCTTCAGGAAGCGCAGGTAGCGGGCGGCGGTGTCGCTGGCGAACTGCTCCTGCTCGATCTGCATTTCCAGAACGTGCAGCAAATGCACCGGAGTGGCGGCGATCTCGCTGATATCGTAGTTGAATACCTTCGACAGGATCTTGAAGGCGAAGCGGGTCGACAGCCCGTTCATGCCTTCGTCCACCCCGGCGGCGTCGCGGTATTCCTGGTAGGACTTGGCGCGCGGGTCGGTATCCTTCAGGTTCTCGCCGTCATAGATGCGCATCTTCGAGAACAGGCTGGAGTTTTCCGGCTCCTTCAGCCGCGACAGTACGGTGAACTGTGCCAGCATCTTCAAGGTGTCCGGCGCGCAGGGGCTTTCGCGCAACGAGGAGTTGTCCAGCAGCTTCTGGTAGATCTGGATTTCCTCGGTGACGCGCAGGCAGTACGGCACCTTCACAATGAAGATCCGGTCGATGAAGGCCTCGTTATTCTTGTTGTTGCGGAAGTTCAGCCATTCCGACTCGTTGGAGTGCGCCAGCACCACGCCGTCAAAGGGAATCGGGCCGATGGCCTCGGTGCCGTTGTAGTTGCCCTCTTGGGTGGCGGTCAGAAGCGGATGCAGCACCTTGATCGGCGCCTTGAACATTTCCACGAATTCCATCAGGCCGCGATTGGCCTTGCACAGCCCGCCGGAGAAGGAATAGGCGTCGGCGTCGTTCTGCGGGAAGTCTTCCAGCTTGCGGATGTCCACCTTGCCGACCAGCGCGGAAATATCCTGGTTGTTCTCGTCGCCCGGTTCGGTCTTCGAGACGGCCAGTTGGTGCAGGATGCTCGGGTACAGCTTCACCACGCGGAATTTGCTGATGTCGCCGCCAAACTCCTGCAGCCGCTTTACCGCCCACGGCGACATGATGCCGCGCAGGTAGCGCTTGGGAATGCCGTAGTCCTGTTCCAGGATGTCGCCGTCTTCCTCGACATTGAACAGCCCCAGCGGCGACTCGTTCACCGGCGAGTCCTTGATGGCATAGAAGGGCGTCTTCTCGATCAGCGCCTTCAGCCGCTCGGCCAGCGAGCTCTTGCCGCCGCCCACCGGCCCCAGCAGGTAGAGGATCTGTTTCTTTTCCTCCAGCCCTTGGGCGGCGTGGCGGAAGTAGGCCACGATCTGCTCGATGGCGTCTTCCATGCCGTAGAACTCGCTGAAGGCGGGATAGCGGCGGATGATCTTGTTGGAAAAAATGCGGGACAGGCGCGGGTCGCGGCTGGTGTCGATCTGCTCCGGTTCGCCGATGGCGAGCAGCATCCGTTCGGGCGCGGTGGCGTAAACCGCCGGGCTTTGCTTGCACAGGTTCAGGTATTCCTCCAGCGAGAATTCCTCCGGCCGGCTTTGATCGAAGCGTGACTGGTAATGACGGAACAGGCTCATGACGTAACCTCGCGTTGTCGTGCTGCACCCGGAAAGGGCTTCCTGATTCTCAGCTTAGACGCCTTTTTTGAAGTCGGCTCGTGTTCCGCGGCTGTACACGCGTTGCTGTTTTGCAACGGCGGATGGGCGGCAGCGGCGTCCTGACGGATGGATTCCGTCCGCAAGAATCATGCAGGGGGCGTGCCAGAAGGGGCGAAGGTGACGGAGCGTGGAGACGAGAGTGGGGGGTTAGCCCTCCCAGCAGTTGACGCAGCCGGTTTCGGTGCTGAAGAACGCGCCGTCATCCAGCCGGTAGGCCAGCAGCTTGCCGCCCCAGACGCAGCCGCCGTCGAGCGCAATGATCGGATGCTGCGGGCCGCTGCCTTCCAGCGCCGCCCAATGGCCGAACAGCACCCGCACGCCTTTCAGCGATGGGTTGGGCAGCGAGAACCAGGGGTGATAGCCGTCGGGCAGGTCGCTGCCCAGGTCTTCCTTGAAGCTGAACTCCAGTTCGCCCGACAGGCTGACCAGCCGCATCCGTGTCAGGTAATTGGTGATCAGCCGCCAGCGGCGGGTGCCGGTCAGCTGTTCGTGCCACAAGTTGGGGCTATTGCCGTACATGCCGCCCAGGAACTGCTTCACCAGGTCGTCATGACGCAGCACGGCCGAAACCTCCGCCGCCAGCACCCGGGTCTGCGACAGGCTCCAGCAGGGCGGAATGCCGGCATGGGTCAGCACGGCATGATGTTCGGGAATATCCAGGAACAGGGGCTGGGCGCGCAGCCAGTCCATCAGCTCACGCCCGTCGGGGGCAGCAATCACCGGACCGGTGCGGTCCTTCTTCTTGACCGGGCTGAAGCCGTACCAGCCCGCCAACAGATGCAGGTCGTGATTGCCCAGCACCACGCGCACGTTGTCACCCATGGCCTTGACCTGGCGCAGCACGCCCAGTGAGTCCGGCCCGCGCGCCACCAGGTCGCCGGCCAGAAACAGCCGGTCGGCATCGGGCTTGAAGCGGATTTCCTGCAGTAGCGCGTTGAATGATTCGGCGCAGCCCTGGATATCGCCGATGGCGTAATCAGCCATAACCGCTCCTCAATGTACCATGCGCGGCACGGCTAGGCGGAACACCGGGATCGGCGCCTCGAAGCGCGCGCCCGACTCGTCGATCATGCCGTAGGAACCCTGCATGCTGCCCACCGGCGTCTTCAGGATGGCGCCGCTGCTGTACTCATACGTTTCGCCCGGTGCGATCGACGGTTGTTGGCCGACAACGCCGTCGCCACGCACTTCCTCCACCTTGGCTTCGCCGTCGGTGATGATCCAGTGGCGGGTCAGCAGCCGGGCGGGCATCGCGCCTTCGTTGGTGATGGCAATGTGGTAGGCAAAGACAAAGCGCGCTTCGCCCGGATTGGACTGCTCGGGCACGAACTCCGAGGTGACGTTGACACGGATGGAATGTTCAGGATGGGACATGGCTATTCAACCGGTTGGTCAGACGGACGTACTGTTCGACGCTGAGCACTTCGCCGCGCAGGCCGGGATCAATGCCGACGGCGGCAAAATCCTCATCGGTGGCGAGCGCCTTCAGCGCGTTGCGCAGGGTCTTGCGCCGCTGGTTGAACGCGGCCGCGACCACCTGCGCCAGCAAGGCTTCATTATCGCACGGCCAGGGCAGCGCGGCATGCGGCGTCAGGCGTACCACGGCCGACTGCACTTTCGGCGGCGGATTGAACGCCCCCGGCGGCACGGCCAGCAGCCAGTCGACGCGGCAGCGGTACTGCACCATCACCCCGAGGCGGCCGTAGTCGGGCGTGCCGGGTTCGGCGGCCAGCCGGTCCACCACTTCCTTCTGCAACATGAAGCACATGTCCTGCACCCGGTTGCTGAATGTCAGCAGGTGGAAGATCAACGGCGTCGAGATGTTGTAGGGCAGGTTGCCGATGATGCGCAGCGGTTCTTCCGGCTTCGCCAGGGTGGCGAAATCGAACTCCAGGGCGTCGGCCTGATGGATATGCAGCGTGCCTTGTCCGGCAAAGGTGACGGGCAGGCGGGCGGCCAGGTCGCGGTCCAGTTCCACCACGTGCATTTCGCCCAGGAAGGCCAGCAGGTGGCGGGTCAGCGCGCCCAGGCCGGGGCCGATCTCGACCACCCGTTGTCCCGGCACCGGCGCAAAGATCTGCACTATGCGGCGGATGATGTTCTCGTCGTGCAGGAAGTTCTGGCCAAAGCGCTTGCGGGCGGTATGGCCTTGCAGGTCGTGGGACATGTCGGAAAAAGTCTGTGAAGTCTGTGAAGTCTGGGGGCGAATTCTAGGGCAATTTGCGCGCTTTGTCGTGCGGCTGTTGGCAAAGTCTTGTTGCCGGGGCGCTGAAACGGTCATCATGCCGCTTTCCAACCGCCCGGAAGCCGCCGCATGACCGATTATTTCCCGCAACGGATTGTCTGCCTGACCGAAGAAACCACGGAAATGCTTTACCTGTTGGGTGAGCAGGATCGCATCGTCGGCATTTCCGGCTTCACCGTACGCCCGCCGCAGGCTCGCAAGGAAAAGCCGCGCGTCTCCGCCTTCACCTCGGCGAAGATCGACCGCATCCTGGCGCTGAAGCCTGATCTGGTGCTGGGGTTCTCGGACCTCCAGGCCGATATCGCGGCGGCGCTGATCCGTCAGGGCGTCAATGTCCATGTCTTCAACCAGCGCTCCGTCGATGAAATCCTGGCGATGCTGGTACAGCTGGGCGCGATGGTCGGGGCGCAGGACAAGGCGCTGGCCTGGGTGCGGGAACGGGAGGCGCATCTGGCCGCTCTGCGGGAACGCAATGCGCAACGCGCGCGGCGGCCCCGGGTCTATTTCGAAGAGTGGTATGACCCGATCATTACCAGCATTCAGTGGGTTGCGGAACTGGTGGAACTGGCGGGCGGGGAGTATGTCTTTCCCGAGCATGCACGGGAGTCGCTGGGCAAAAACCGCATCCTGGCCGATCCGTTGGAAGTAGCGCGGCGGCAGCCGGACATCATCATCGGCTCCTGGTGCGGCCGCAAATTCCGGCCGGAACAGGTGGCGCAGCGTCCGGGCTGGCAGGATATTCCGGCGGTACGTCATGGCCGCATTCACGAAATCAAGTCGGCGGACATTTTGCAACCCGGCCCGGCGGCGCTGACCGACGGGCTCGATCAGCTCTGCGCGCGGGTGGATTCCTGGCGGCCGTAAGCCATTCCGGCCGCCATTTGCAAGGCGGCCAGCAGGCTGCCGCTGTCGGCCAGCCCGGTCCCGGCCAGCGATAACGCCGTGCCGTGGTCCACCGAGGTGCGGATGATCGGCAGGCCCAGCGTCACGTTCACCGCTTCGCCAAAGCCGCGCGCCTTCAGCACCGGCAGTCCCTGGTCGTGGAACATGGCCAGCACCGCATCGGCGTCGGCCAGGTTCTTCTCGGTGAACAGGGTGTCGGCGGGCAGGGCGTCGCTCAGGCGCAGGCCTTCGGCGCGCAATTCCGCCAGCACCGGATTGATCACGGTGATTTCCTCGTGGCCCAGATGACCGCCCTCCCCGGCGTGCGGGTTCAGGCCGCATACCAGGATGCGCGGATCGGGAATCGCGAAATTTTCGCGGAGGTCGTGGTGCAGGATGCGGATCACCTGCCGCAGTGTCTCCGGCGTGATGGCGTCCGGCACCGCGCGCAGCGGCAGGTGCGTGGTGGCCAGGGCGACGCGCAGGCCGGGGCAGGCCAGCATCATCACCACTTTCGGTACTTCACACAGTTCCTGCAGGAATTCGGTGTGGCCGCTGAAGGGGATACCGGCATCATTGATGACGGATTTCTGCACGGGAGCGGTCACCATGCCCGCCGCTTCGCCGTCAAGGCAGGCCCGGGCGGCGCGCTCCAGCATTTCCAGCACGTAGGGGCTGTTGGTCTTGTCCAGAATGCCGGGTGTGACTGGAGTGCGCAGGGTCACCGGCCAGACCCGCAAGTGCCCGGCGGGCAGGGGCGAGGCGTCATCACCACCCTGCCAGTGATGCAGGTGCACGGTTACCCCCAATTGTCCGGCGCGCTGCCGCAGCAGTTCCGGATCGGCCAGCGCCACCCAGGGCAGGGGAAGTCCCTGTCCGGCCAGCATCAGGCATAGGTCCGGGCCGATACCCGCCGGTTCGCCGGAGGTCAGCAGCAGCGGCAGGGCCATCAGGGCGTCGTCCCCGCCGCCTTGATTTCCACGTAGGCGTCAGCGCGGATCTCGCGCTGCCACAGTTCCAGCTCTTCATCGAACTTGCGGCTGTACAGCGCCTGGCGGGCCAGGTTGCGGCGGTATTCCCGGGTCATGTCCTGGTCCCGTTCCCCCAGGACTTGCAGAATGTGCCAGCCGAACTGGCTTTCGAACACCGGGCTGATACTGTTTATCGGGGTGCGGTTCATCATCTCTTCGAATTGCGGCACCATCTCGCCGGGGGAAATCCAGCCCAGATCGCCGCCGTTACGCGCGGAGCCGGGGTCATCGGAGAAGGTGCGGGCGAGGGTGGGGAAATCGTCCGGTGTCTTGTCCAGACGGGTGCGCAGGTCGGCGGCCTTCTGCTGCGCGTCTTCCAGCGACAGCACTTCTGAGGGCTTGATCAGGATATGGCGCACTTGGCGTTGGTGAATGACCATCTGTTCCGCACCGCGCCGGTCAAGCAGCGCCAGGACATGGAAGCCGGCCGGAGTCACAACCGGCCCGGCATATTCCCCCTTCTTCAGGTTGCGAACCTGATCGACGAACACGGCGGGCAGCTGGGCCTCCTTGCGCCAGCCCAGATCCCCGCCTTTCAGTGCTTCGTCGCCGGTGGAGTAACGCGCCGCCACCTGTTCCAGCGTCTGGCCGCCGCGCAGGGCGGCCAGGGCCTCATCCGCGCGCTGCTTCGCCTTGGCCAGCTGCGTGGGGGTCGGCGCTTCCGGCACGCTCACCAGGATATGGGCCAGCCGGTACTCGGTCGCCAGTGCTTCGGCGCCCTGCGGCGATGACAGGAAGCTGTCGATGTCCTGGTCGGTGATGCGGATGCGGTCCTGCAGGCGGCGGTTGCGGTAGCGGCTGATGATCATTTCGCCGCGGATCTGTTCCCGCACCTGGTTGTAGCTGCCCGGATTCTCCTTTTCCAGCCGTTGCCGGAATTCCGCCAGCGTCAGACCGTTCTGCCGCGCGATATCGGTCATGTAGGCATTGAGGCTGTTGTCATCGATGCGAACACCGGCGCGATCGGCCTGATCGCGCTGCAGGTGTTGCAGGATCAGCTGCTCGATCACCTGGTTGCGCAGGTCGGCCGGATCCGGCAGGGTCTGGCGGCGGCTCTGGAATTGCAACTCGACATCCTTGATGCGCTGCCCGACCTCGCTCTCCAGAATGACGCCTTCATCCACCACGGCGGCGATGCGCTCCAGGGGGACGCCGGCCAGGGCGGGCAGGGGGATCAGCAGGCACAGCAGGGATGCAACGGATAAACGCATTAGCGGTTCTCCCGGAAAGAGGAGCGGAAGGAGTCCTGGATCTGGTTGTAGCCAAATACCTTGTTGGACAGCAGGTCATTCACGCCGGACGAGATGCCGGCCAGACCCTTGAGGGTCACTTCGATGAAAAAGGCGGACCGGCGCAGCTTGGCGGCGCTGATATCGTCCGGGTCGGTCAGGAACTGGCGCTGGTACAGCGATACCCGCCAGCAGCAGGCGTCGTAGCGCAGGCCGACCAGGCTGTCCTGGGTCAGGTCGTTGTCCAGATCATACTGGACCAGCCCCATCAGTCCCCAGCGGGCGCTCAGCGGGTGGATTACCGAGGCACTGGCCTGGCTCAGCGCCTTCTGGTTCAGCGCCGGGATGTCGCGGCGGTAGCTGTAGCCGATATTGAAGAGCCGGTCGGTGCTTTGCGGCAGGTAATGGATCTGCAAGCCGAACTGGGCGGCCTCGGCATCGGGCGTCCACAACGTATCGGCGGAGCCTGACCACTCGCGGTTCCATTGCAGGGCCAGTTCCCCGGCCACGCCGGAAGTCCCCGAAGAGGCCACCGGGTCCGTGGCGTTCAGGCGCACCTTGCGGTCGCGCAGGTAAAAGACCTCCCCCAGCGAGGCGCGCAGGCGTTCGCGGCCGTCTTCCCGGTCCAGCCAGCGCGAAGTGATGCCCAGCGACACCTGATTCGCGTCGTCAATGCGGTCGCCGCCGGAAAAACGGCTGCTGCGGAACAGCTGCGCGAAACTGAAGGTGGAAGTGGCTGTGTCGAAATTGGGCAGGGCGGACTGGTCGGTATACGGGGAGTAAACGTAGAAAATGCGAGGTTCCAGCGTTTGCAGGAAACGTCCGCCGTCCCGCTCCAGCGTCAGGCCGCTGTCCAGGCTCAGCACCGGAGTATTGATGACGTCCGGAGAGCTGCCGGAACCGTCCAGCTTGTAGGCCAGCTGGCGCAGCTTCAGTTCAGGGGCGACGAAACCCCAGGGGCGCTCCAGCCGGTAATCGACGCGCGGCTCCAGCCGCCAGCGTGCACCGTTGACCTCCGCGCCGCTGCCGTCATTGACGGTGCGGCTGAAACGGGTCATTTCCCCCAGCAAGCTCAGGCTCAGGTTGTGCTCCAGCGGCAGTCCGCCGCGAAACAGCATCTGCGGCAGGCGGGCATAAGGCTTGCTGATATCCTGCAACAAGGGATCAATGGTCTGGAACCCCTGTACCCGCCCCAGCAGGCTCCAGGAGTCGCCGTAGTACTCCACTTCGCCGGTGCGTTCCTGATGGCTGGCCCCGCTCTGGGTCAGGTCAGTGCCCAGGTCGGTGAAGAAGGCATTGTCGGAGACGTAATTGACCAGCGTCGCCAGACGCACGCGGTTTTCCTGGTAGCGGTGCCGCCAGCTGGCGCGCTGCCGGTCTTCATCCTGGTAAAGCTTGTCAGAGGGCAGCATCGCCAGTTGCAGTTCGCCGGATCCCTTTCCTTCCAGCAAGTAGCGGAATTCGCTTTCGGCCATGACGCCGCGCCGCGACAGCAGGCGCGGCGTCAGCGTAAGGTCATAGTTCGGCGCCAGATTGATGTAGACCGGCTGGGCGAAATCGAAACCGCCGTCGTTGGTGGTGCCGAAGCGCGGCACCAGCAGGCCGGTCATGCGCCGGTCGTCAATCGGGAAGTTGAAATACGGGATATTGACCAGCGGCACGCCCATGATGTGCAGTCGCGCCTGGCGGACGGTACCGCGACCGGTGGTTGGATCCAGCTTCAGTTTTCTCGCCGAAAAATACCAGACGCGATGGTCGGGCTCACAAGTGGAGTATTCCACCTTGTCGAAGCGCAGTTCACCGTTTTCCTTGCGGTCAATGGCAGTAGCCTTGCCGTGAGCGTTGAGCAGGGTTGAAACGAATTCAACGGTTTCCAGATGCGCCGTTTTCCCGGCCAGGTTCATGTCGGCCTGATGTCCGGCCAGCACCAACCCCGGCTCGGCCAGCAGGATGTTGCCGGTGAAGCGGCCGTTGTCCCGGCCGGTTGATATTTCGGCGTTGTCGGCCTGGATGGTGCGGCCTGGCTGCGAGATGCGGACATTGCCGCGAAGCTTCGAGGCGCCGTCCGGGTCGAAATACACCCAGGCGGCTTCACCTTCCACGGGGCTTTCATCGGGCTTGCCGACTTTGGTCGAGATCGGGATCGGCGTAACCCAAGTGCCGTGACACGAGGCGTTCACGGGCGGGCGTTCAGCCGCGGGCATTGAGGCGACGGCGGCCTTGTCCATCCAGCCCAGACGCGCATAGTTGATGGCTTCGCCGGCGCCGGCCAGGGCGGGAAGTAGGGACGACAGCAA
>DASUIL010000300.1:0-9768 GCA_036273075.1 Fluviicoccus sp.
TGAAAGGTAAAACGCCGTACGAAATGTTCCTGAAGGGACGACCGACCAACACCACCAAACAGGAGAAGCCAAGCACCAAAAAAGCTGCTTAAATGAACAACCCGCCGGGGGCGGGTGTCAGGTGAATACTGTCACTGTACACATAAAGATACCCAGGAATTCTAACAACAGGTCCGTTAATTAATTTGCCATTGGTACCAACTCGTGAGTATGTGATTATAAGGCTATACTCATTTTTTCAAAGTTGAGATCTGACAAATTGTAAAGTGATCTGTTTTTGTTTTTATGATTGCTTACTCCATTCATAATTATATCTAGAGATTGATTTAATTTATTTAAATATAAGTCCAGTTGACTTTTCAGCTGGTTGGTCTTGTCGGATGTTAATAAGTTAACAACCATTTCCCTAAAATCACGGGTTGCGCTTTCTCTTTCAGTACGGATTTCATTTTCAAAAGTCAATTGTATGTTTTTTGATTCAAAATCTTTGATTTTATTAAGAAGCTCAGAGTTTTCTTCTTCCAACTTATTGTTTTTAGCGGATAATACGTGTTCACTTCGTCTTAACTGTGTAAGCTCCTCATGCGACGCGTCACGATCCCTTACAGCCTCCAATGTTTTTTGCGAAGCATTTTTTGCTTGTTCATCTAGCGCTTGTATCTCCAATAAGCGCTTATGCATATCAGACTCTAGAGTCTCAATTTTAGTAGTTAAAAATTTCGCATTTTCTGATGCTTCAGTAGCAATTTTTGAAGCGTGAGAAATTATTACGTCACTTTGTTTTTTTGTTAGTAGGGCTTCACCGTCAATGGCTCTTTTTGTTTTATTAATCTCAATCTTGTTTTTGTAATGATATGTAAATGCATACAAGAAAATTCTCGGCAAGACAAAAATATATAGGAATGCAGAGAATGCTGGTTTTAAGAGCCAATCCAGAATATATTGATCAGCATCAGCATCAGCATCAGCATCAGCATCAGCATCAGCATCAGGATATGCGTTATGCATTTCGATAAATTTATCTTGGATTTCTGAGCCAGAGAAAAATATCATAACCATTTTTAGGTTAATAAAAACCCAAGATAAGAAAAAAGAAAATAATAGCGGGTTTGAAATTCTTTCGTACAAATGGCCCTTCAGTACTGTTGCAAGCTCATCAAGATTCATTACAAAACTCCATCCTGCCTAATCACTCTCTCAGCAATCCTTGTCTCTTGCTGTGCCGCTAATCAACCGGGTACTCAGTTATATTCGGACTGTTTGAAGGAACATTACATGTTGATTCAAGCTCCCAGAAAAATAACAGAATAACCGGGGACATGGCGAGAGTAACTCATTCTCAGTCCCGTGTCCCCTCTCTCTACTGCCTCACCGGCGTCACCTGATACCCCGCCTGAAACCTTGCTATGACGCCATCATCCTCATCCCGCAACACCCCCTCCAACACATAATCCGCCCGCCCCGAAATATCCGCCTTCGCCGTCACCTGCGAAATCACCGTCTCCTTCAACTGCACCTCCAGCGTCACCTCCGACTCCGCCGCCTGCTCCATCTTCAACTCCGTATGCTTCAAAAACACCTGAAAGCGCGACGTATTGAAACTGGACAGAAAGATCGCCCTCCCCGACGCCTCCACCAGCATGAACAACGCCCCGGTAGGCATGATGCCCTCATGGCAACTATTGACCTCCAACGGCATCAGGCACTTCACATAACCGCGACGCAACTCCAGCACCTTCAGCCCGCTACGCTCGATCAGGCTGCTGGACTTCTCCACATCGGGTTTCAGGGCGGTCATCATTTGCATGGCATCAATCTCCGGAAGTGGAATGGCAACAAAGGGGATCAGGCCTGGACATCGCGGCGCAGGACAAAGAAATACGGCTGCGACATGCCTTTCAGGTCCATCACACCCAGCACGGTATGGTCATCCACCCGGCGGAAAACATCCTGAATGGGCTTATGGTCGTAGATCATGGCGGCGCTGACCTTGCCGCGATATGAGGTCAAACGCAGCCGGGCGGCGGTTTGCCGCGTGCCGAACACCGGCTTCAACCAGGGGAAAATACGACCGGCAAGACCGTTAAGGACATCCGGTACATGATGCACCAGCCCGATGGGCATCAACGACGGATTGACCGTGTAGCGCTTGCCGCCAATGCCGTTGAACACCAGCGGATGCACATGGTCGGCATCCACGAACTCCTTGCCGTACCAGCCATAGCGGTGCAGCAGACCGTCCATGGCATGTCCCGTGGGAAAGTCCGCACCGCGCCAACGGCCGCGCATGAAATCCACGTCCACCCCGTCCAGGCTGTCAAACAGTTCCAGCGCCTGCGCGGTGGTCACCGCGCCCTGTTGCAAGGCTTCGTTAAAACCGGGCATGTGTCACTCCCCTTCATGAATGGCTACGGCTTGACTATGCCCAACCCTAATGCAAGTATTTACTTAACTTCAACTGGCATTTGACTTCCATGCGCCGTAAACCCCAACAACTGCGCTCGCGCGAGATGGTCGACAAGCTGATAGACGCCACCGGCAAGGTGATTGTGGCGCGGGGGCTGGAATACGCCACCACCAACCACATTGCCGAGGAAGCCGGGGTGAATATCGCCTCGCTGTACCATTACTTCGGCAACAAGGAGGAAATGATCGAGGCCTTGCAGGACCGGCTGACGCAGGACCTGCTGCAAACGCTGGTGGTGCACGCGGCGGGTTATGACCTGAAGGCGCTGTCGATGCGCGACATTGCCGAAACTTCCATCCTGTTCACGCTGCAGAGCCTGCGCGCCGATCCGGTGTTCATGGAACTGTCGCGGCACTGGAGCCGCCTGTCGCTGCAACGGTCAATGGCGGTGATCGAGCAGCATCTGCTGCAACTCTGCACCGCCTATTTCCGCCAGCATTTCCGCACCTATCCCATTGAAGACCTGCACATCCGCCTGTATGTACTGTTGAACGGCGCGATGGCGACCGTGGCGCGGCACTTGTGCGAAGGCAGCCCGGTCATTCGTGACCGGGACCTGGTGGCGGTGCTGGCCGACATGATTGTCGGCGTGCTGGAGAAGGGAATGATCGAGGAGGCCTGTTAGTCGGGAAGCCGCGCCAGGCATTTCTGGTAGCGTCCGTCTACCCGCTTGGCAAACCATTCCGTGGTCAGCTTGCGCGTGATCTTCGGGCTGCTGAGACGGATTTGCGGCATCACCGCCTGCGGCAAGGGGCGACCGGCCTGCGCCGAGGCCGCTTCGAATACCCGTTTGTACAGCGGCGTCTGGCTGAAGCCTTCGGTCTTTTCCAGCCGCAGGTCACGTTCAATGGCCGCTTCACTCAGGTTCAGGCGGGACGCCATTTTCAGCAATTGCTTCTGCGTGGTGCTGGTTTCGCGACTTTCGTACATCAGCAGGTCGCCGTCCAGCACCATCTTCTGACGGGCCAGCTTTCCCACCGCCGCCTGGAAGGCCGCGTTGCGGCTGCTGTAGCGCCCGGCGTTGTAGTCGGCGAAACGGTAGCTCATGTCGGGGTAATTGACCCGGTACTGCAACAGCATGGCGATGCCGAAATACACCCCGCCGCGACGGCTGAACACTTCGGACCGGATGCTGTCCCTGTGGCTGTAGGGATAGGGCCACACCCGCACGTGCCCTTCCGCGAACTCGACACTGACCTGCATAGGACCGCCGGTGCGGATCGGGTTCTTCATGCCCAGCGGCAGATGCAGTTTCTGGGCGTCGGCGGCCATGTCCTCGAACAGGTCGTTCATTTCCTTTTCGGTGCGCAGCGCATCAATGCGCGCCTTGTAGCTGCGGCCGTCCGGCGAGGACTTGAGGAAGGCGGCCTTTACCGCCAGCAGCGGGACATGGTATTTCGCAGCGCGCTTTTCGATTTCCTTCCAGACGATCTTGTCCAGACCGGGCACGCCCGGATCGGCCTGCCAGGTGGACTCCTGCTCGATGATGGACAGCGCGGCGCAGAAATACGGGGCTTCGTAGGGGATTTTCAGGGCGGTGAAAGCGGACAGGATGTCGTTGCGCCAGCCGTTGCGGTCCTTGATGCCGGTGGGCAGCAGTTGCGTGAGCAAGGCGCGGGCCTCGGCCTCGCTCAGACCGGGCGGCGTGGGGACGACGACGGGCGGAACCAGCGGCGGCAGGAAGACGGTTTCAGACGGCGGTGGTGTTTCCGGCGCGGCGGCAGGCGTCGGGCTGACCGGCGTCGCGGGCGCGCTGACGGCGTTGGCGGGCTGCGAGGGAGCCGGTTTGACCGGGATCGGCGCGGGCTTGACGGACGGCGTGCTGACGCAGGCGCTCAGGGTGACGCTGAGGACAGCGAGGGTAAGCAGCGACGGAATCGGTTTCACGCGGTTTGTTCTCCCGGGGGCGGCAATGGCGGCGATTCTACACGACCGGCGTTGGCTGGGCGCTGACCTGACGCCGGGCCGCCGCTTCCAGCACGCCCTGCAAGCGCGCCAGGTCTTCGTTGAACTGGCTGGACGCCAGATATTGCACCGCAAACGGCAACGGCTCCGGCCGGGCAACGGCGTTGCCGATCTCCAGATCCGGCGACTTGACCGGCTGCAGGCGCAGGAACAGGCTGCGGCGGCTGGCGGAAATGCGCTGCCCCGAAACCGGCGGCACGCCTTCCACCCATTCCCAGCAGGCAATCTGGTCGACGGGGAAACGCGAGTTCTTGGCGTCTACCCAGCCGATCACCTTGCCGTCGGCGGCCAGCCGCACCTGCACCTTGTCACCTTTCAGCGCGAACAGGAAGGTGGTTCCGGCGAAATCGCCCGGCGGCGGTTCGGCATGCAGGACCACGTTCAGCGGGCGTTCGCGGAACAGCAGCAGCCGCCGTTCCAGACTGCGCCAGCGCGACAGCGCTTCTTCCCGCGCCGGTTGCGCCGCTTCCAGCTCGGCCAGTTGCGTCTTGAAACGCTCCACCTGTATCAGCGCCTCGGGCTGACGCTTCAGCGCCAGATGCAGTTGCTGGTTGATGGCGCGGATCTGCGCGGGCTGCGGTTGCCACCAGACATCCATATAGCGGCCCAGCGGGTACAGGCGCAGGCCCAACGCGACGTTGATGGCGTCGTCCGCCGTGAAGCTGCCTTCGGGCCTGGCCAGCGAACGGCGGATCATGTCGGCATGGGTCAGCACTTCGGCGGCCCCGGCGTGGTCGAGGAAGCGGCAGAGCTTGTCCTGCGGCGCGTAGAGCAGATGCAGTTCCTGCTGGGTGCGGGTCATGGCCACATACAGCAGCCGCCGTTCTTCTTCCTGGTTCTCGGCGCTGGCGGGCAACTGATCGTCGGCGCAGGACGGCACGAATACCAGCGGCCATTGCAGCCCCTTGGCGCGGTGGATGGACATGATGTGCAGCGCGGGCAGGCTGGCGTCGGCTTCGCTTTCCTCCACGTGCAACAGGCGGATGTGCTCCAGGAAATCAGCCACCTTGCCGCGACTGCGCGCATACTGCACCAGCGCGCGCACGTTCTTGCAGCGTTCCTCGCCCAGCTCGGCCACCCCGGCGGCTTTTTGCAGGTAATCGAGGTATTCCAGTTCGGTGACCAGCCAGAACAGCGTGTCGGCGGCGTTGGCCTCCAGTCGGGCTTGCAGGGCGCGGATCACCTGCACGAAGCGCAGCAGCCGCTTGCGCGCGCCTTCGTTCGGCACTTCGTAGAAGCCGCGTTCAATCAGGGCCAGGATCGATTCCTGCTGCATCAGCGACTGGTCGCGGATGCGCTGGACCCAGTCGTTGGTGACGAAGCGGTTGGGGGTGCGGATGATGTCGGCGAAACGGCGTGTGTATTGCTCGGAGGGCTTGCCAAGGCCCTTGGCCATGTCGCGTTCCTGCCGCGCGAAACCCAGATAGGTGAACAGCGTGCGCACTTCCGGACGTTCATAAAAACGCTGGCTTCCGATGACGCGGTAAGGCAGCCCTTCCTGGATCAGCCGCGCCTCGATGGCCGGGGTTTGCGCATAGGAACGCACCAGCACGATGGCCTGCTTCGGCGTGCCGCCGTTGGCCAAATGTGCGCGGTAAGCCTCTACCAGATGCTTGGCGACATCGCCGTCGGAGGCGAAGCCTTTCAGCAGCACGTTACCGCCAAAGCCTTTTTGCGACACCAGATCCTTGGGGTGACGGTCGGTATTGGCGGCAATCACCTTTCCTGCCAGCAGCGTGGCTTCGGCGGGACAGCGGAAGTTGTCGGAAATGCTGTATTCAACCGCGTTGTAGCGCTGGCCGAAATCGAGGATGAAACGCACCGCCGCGCCGCGCCATTCGTAGATGCACTGGTCGTCGTCGCCGATGGCCATGTAGTTACGGTGGCGTTCGGTGAGGATATCGGCCAGTTGCACCTGCACCAGGTTCACGTCCTGGTATTCGTCAATCAGCACATAATCGAAAGCGCCGGTCAGCCAGGCGCGGATGTCCGGGAAACGCACCAGCGCCTCCCAGCCCAGCAGCAACTGGTCGTCGAAGGTCAGGCTGCGGGTGTTCTGACGCAGTTCCTCGTAGATCCGGTAGGCTTCCAGATAATGGGCGTTGTCGGGATGCGCGGCCTGCGTCGCGGATTTCAGGCCTTCGGGCGGCAGTTCGGCTTTGCCCAGATGCGCGTAGCGCAGGTTGCCCTTGCAGATGGAAATCCAGGTTTGCAGGTCTTCGGGGTTCAGGTCGAGAGTGGCGAAGTTCTTGCCCTGACGGCGGCCCAGTTCGATCAGGGCTTTCATGGCCAGTTGCGCAGGCTTGTGCTCGATGTCCTTTTCGTCGAAGGGCTGCCAGTGACCGGCGCTGACCGTTTTCTGCACGATGCGGCGACCGAGGGCGTTGAAGGTCAGGCACTGCGTGCCGTGCACGCCGAGGTTCTCGATTTTCTGGCGGATATCGCCGACGGTTTCACGGCTGAACGAACAGATAAGGATGCGCGCGGGATCGACGCCGCGCACCGTGACCAGCCGCTGCACGCGATGCGCCAGCGTGGTGGATTTGCCCGCCCCGGCGACGGCGTAGACAATGGCGGGGCCGGTGTCGTGATCGACAATACGGCGTTGTTCGTCGGTGAGTTGCACGGGGGGCTGATCCTGCTGGCGCGGCGGTGCGATGATAGCGGAATGCCGGGGTGCGGCGCAGTGATCCGGGCGGAATTTTTCGGGAGAAACATGATGAAGGCGTGGGGAATCGTGCTGGTTGTCACTGCCCTGTCGGGATGCGCTTCTATGTGGGGTGTCGCCACCAAGGATGACAAGGCGCGGCCGTGGTTCGGCGTCAAGGCCGACTGGTATGCGCTGACTCATGCGCGGGAACTGGGCGAGAAGACCGTGCTGCTTCCGGCCGTGCTGTGCCCGGCGGCGGCGATCGACCTGCCGTTCAGCGCCGTCAGTGATTTACTGTTCTGGCCTTACCTGTCCTCGGGCAGGCAGCCCGCCGGCTTGTAGGCGGCAGCAGGCCCGTTCACAATGAACCGCTTATGCTGCCACGAGTTTCCCTGATGCGCCCGACTTTCCTGTTAGCCGCCCTGCTCTGCCTGTCCGCCGCCGCCCGCGCCGAGGATGCCGCGATCGCCGCCGCCTTCAACCGTGCCGGAATGGAGGGCACGATGGTGATTAGCTCGCTGGGCACCGGCCGGACTTTCAGCCATAACGACGCCCGCGCCGCCACCCGCTTCCCCGTCGCTTCCACCTTCAAGATTCTCAACAGCCTGATTGTACTGGAAGAAAAGGCGGTGTCGCCGGATGAAGTCCTGACATGGAACGGCCACGCCTACGACTTCCCCGACTGGAACCGCGACCAGACACTGGCCAGCGCCTTCAAGGTGTCGTGCGTGTGGTGCTATCAGGAACTGGCGACACGCATCGGCAACAAGACCTACCGGCGCTATCTGTCGAAACTGGACTATGGGCAGCTGAAACAGCCGTTCAACACCACCACTTTCTGGCTGGACGGTTCGCTGGAGGTCAGCGCGCAGGACCAGATCCGCCTGTTGCGGCGCATCTACCTGCGGTCACTGCCGTTCAGCGATGCTTCCTACAACACCCTGCGGCAGATCATGCTGGCGGAACAGACAACGACTTACACCCTGCGCGCCAAGACCGGCTGGGCAGCCTCGGCCACCCCGCAGACCGGCTGGTACGTGGGCTATGTGCAAACGGCGGACGATGTCTGGTTTTTTGCCACCAATATGGTGATTCATGACGCCAAGGAGTTGCCGCTGCGCTTGAGCCTCAGCCGCGAAGCCTTGCAGTTGAAGGGAATTTTGCCGAAGCCGCAATAAAAAAGGTCCATGCCGGAGCCAAAAGGGGGAAAGCTCGGATGGCATGGACCAAGGGCAGATCATCAGAAATCGTATTTCACGGTGGATTGCACCCGCAGCAGTTCCCCCTGCGCCCCGCTTTCCAGTTCACGCACGGCATGACGGATCTCCACCCCGGCGGAAAGCTTGTTCGCCAGCTGCTTGATCAGGTTGGCGCTGACGCTGTGCGTGGCCGAGGTTTGCGCCTTGCCGGTCCAGGCCACCGGGTTGTCGATGGCCTGTTGCGCCAGAATCAGGCTGGAACGCCACTGCGACGACCAGCTGTGCTTCCACGCCAGCATCAGGCCCTGGCTGTCAATCGCCTCCAGTTCGCCCTTCGATGACACGGCAGCGTCGTTGGCGGTATTGAGGCTCATATAACGGCCCAGACCGCTGCCGACATTGACGGTGAAACGCAGTTCGTCATTGGGCGTCACGTTCGACTTGCCGGAAACGGAGACCCCGTAACCGAATACCTGGTCATTGGTCTTGCCGGACTCCATCGACAGTTCCCGCGCCAGCACCGCGACGGACATCGCTCCCCAGCCGGCCTTGTGGTTATAGCGGGCCACCAGGTCGGGTACGCCGTTGTCATCGGTCACGGCACGGGTGGCTCCGCCGAAGTTGGTGACGGTGGTTTCCGGGTTTTCCACCGCGAACTGCCAGTTGCCGGAGGTGTAACGCACCAGACCCTGACGCACAAAGACCGCGCCATCGGTGCCGCCGATGAAATCGAGGCTGTCCGGCAAGGCATTCGTATCCATGAAGGTAGACCAGGTTTGGCCCATCGTCCAATTGCCGTAGGTGATGAAGGCATGACGGATTTCCGGGGCGTAGCCGTTGGTGATGCGCTGGTCGCCGATGGTGGTGGACATCAGGTCGAACTCGAAGCGACCGCTGACCTTCTGGCCGTTATCCAGCGGCGTGTCCGTGGTCAGGGCGAAGCGCGACTGGCGGGCGTGCATGTCGAAGACCGGCGACTCGTTGCCGCCGCCCACCGGCGTCAGGCTGGGCACGTAGAAGTCGCGGCCGATGCCGGTGGCGATCTGGCCGTCGGAGGTGGTGGTGACCATCGCATCCAGCTTGATATAGCCGGTGAAACCGACATCGGTATCGCCCATCTTGAAGGCGGCGTGCCCGGCCGTGGCGGCGGTCAGGGCGCTGATGGCAATTGCCATGGAAAGCGGACGAAGTGTGAAAGCGGCCATGAGGAAGGCTCCGGTTGTTGTTCTGAAGGTGTTTTTCTGTGCCTTCACTGTCGACTTTCCCCCAATATCCGGCAATTCGCCTTTGGTCGAATACGGACATCCCAAGGCCCCCGACCAAGGTCTAATTGGCCACTATCCCCGACCGGCGTAGAACAACACCCCATAACCACGGCCTTTTCCGGCTCCATAGATGGGGAAAACAACATGACGCATCCTTCGCTCTATCCGGTCACCCCGGAAGCCCTGCAACGCACCTGGCTCGACAACGACGCCTACCTCGCC
>DASUIL010000301.1:0-5546 GCA_036273075.1 Fluviicoccus sp.
CCTTGTAGAAACTTTTCACGATCTGCCTGGCCGATGCTGCGCCGGCATGACGAAAGGCCTGCACAGCGAAATAGGCGCTGCCGGCGACTGCGATTCCCGCGCCGATACCCGCGGACATCCCGGAGTGAAGCCCCGACAACAGGACCAGCAAGGTCAGTACAATTGCAACCACCACCTGCCCCTTCAGAAGGCGCCAGGCTGGTGTCGCATCGACGAGCGGCTGGGGTCGGCTCACAATGGTTCCACGCAGGTGACAATGAGCGGCAATGCGGGGATTGCCACTTTCAGCGCCGCGAATTGTATAGATTGCGTTCTGGCTTGGCAAGTCTTACAGTATTTTCTGGAAGAACCATTTGTCGGATAATTTTTGTGCAACTTCCACCCCTGAAAGATTACCTGCTCAAGGCGGCCCTGATCGCATCCATCCTGCTGGTCCAGGGCTGCGCCATACCGCCGCGCACCCCGCCCCACCCCGCCGCCGCGCGGCCCTGTGACAACTGCCTGCCGGGCGTCCAAAATTTCGCGCGCGTTTCCCCCGTGCTCTGGCGGGGTGCGCAGCCGACCCGCGAGGGCTTTCGCGAACTGGAGCGCAATGGCGTTACCACCGTCATCAGCCTGCGCATCGGTGAGGACAACAGCGATGCGCCGTTGCTGAGCGGCACCGGCCTGCGCTATGTGCAGATCCCGATGAAAGCCTGGCATCCCGAGAAGGACAAGCTGAAGCGTTTTCTGCAAGAAGTGGACCACGTGAGGCGTCAGGGCCGGGGCTCTGTTTTCGTGCACTGCCAACAGGGGCGCGACCGCACTGGTTATGCCGTTGCCGCCTACCGGATGGTGATGGAAGGATGGACAGCCGATCAGGCCATTGCCGAAATGTTTGATTTCCGCTTCAACCGCCTTTGGCGGGGCAATCCGGGCTTCATACGCGAGCTTGGCGTGGATGAGATCAAGCCTTCCGGCGAGACCGCCAACTAGACGGATGGCACTTCATGGCCAACGGCGCTTTCCCTCACCAGGATGGCCTGCCGCATGGCCGGCGGCAGGGGGATTTTGCGGCCATCCGCCCCGACCATGACCACGACCGCCTCGCCGGTGGCAACCAGCGCTGCCTGCGCCCGGCTGAACAGAACGTACTCCATCCGAAACCCCGATCCGCGCAATTCCGCCACCCGCGCACCCACTTGCAGTGTGTCCGGGTAAACCACCGGCTTCAGGAAACGGCAACTGTTGGCCGCGACAACCGGATTGAACGATTTGAGGTCATCCAGCGCGCCGACCGCCTGCAGGTAGGCGATGCGGCCGCTTTCATAGTAACGGTAATAGACGGCGTTATTGACGTGTCCGAAGGCGTCCATCTCGCCCCAGGCCACTTCCTGGGTCAGGACCACCGGAAAACGACCGAGATCAGATATATCCATGGCTGCGTCCGGTATCAAGGCAAGGGCAATTGCGGCAGGGGGCGGTTGCTGAGCTGCTGCAGGCCGGCCACCAGATAATGCGCCGCCTCGGGATCATTGAGATGCTGAAGCAGGCGTACGTACTCCGCGTAGGTTTCAGTACTTTTGCCCAGGCTAAGGCTTTGCTCGAAACTGGCCCGGGCCGCCTCCCAATCGCGGTTTTGCAGGTAAAGCCGCCCCAGGGTCAATAACAACAACGGATTCTGCGGGCGTTTTTGGTACCAGAGCCGCGCCTGTTCCAGCGCCTCATCCGGATAGGAGGAACGGATACGCCCGTAAAGGGCCGCGAGGCCGTTATGCCACTCGCGGGAGAGGGTTGCCCGCACCAGCGGTTCGGCCTCGTCGTCAAAACCCTGCCGCAACATGGCTTCGGCATAGGCTTCCACCAGATCCGCCTGTTCCTGGTGCATGGCGGGCAAGCCCGCCCAATATTCCTTCAGGCGCCGCAATGAGGCCGCGCGGTCGATCCGGGTGCCGGTCTGCGCCATCCACATCATCACTTGCCGGTGCGCGTCCACCGCCAGCGCCAATGCGTGCTCCCTCCCCAGCAGGCCAGCCAGCCGGGGCATCCAGTCCGCCAGCTCCTCCCAGGCCTGCAGGCGCAGCAAGGCGTCGGCCAGCAGCTCCGCCAGCGCCGGCTCCCGGCGGTAGTGACTGAAGAGGCTCTTCAGGCGGGCGGCGGCGGATTCCCATTGCCCCGCCTCCAGCCAGATACGCGCGCGGGCCAGTTCCAGCGGCAAGTGATCGGCACGGCCGGAGGCCAACTCCAGATAGTCCTCGGCCAGCCGGAACTCATGACGACGACAGGCCGAGTCGCTGGCCAGCAATGCCGCCGCGAACGGATGGGGGGAAAGCCGGGCCGCCTGCAACAAGCGCTTCTCTCCCCGGGCGGATTCGCCACGCTGCAACAAGGCCAGGCCTTCCGCCAGGAAGGCGTCGGCGCGGCGCAATTTGCGCTGGTCCGACCAATGCAGCAGGACACGGCGGAGACCGAAGACGCCCAACACCAGTTCCAGCAGCACCAGCCCGGCGACCGCCGCCAGCAGCAACAAGAGGCAAGCCAGCGACAGCGACAACTCGACCGAGGTTTGTTGCCAGGCCACCAGCACGTAGCCCGGATCATTGAGAAACAGCCACCCCAGGCCGCCGCCCAGCAGCATCAGCGCCAGAAGCACCAGATACAAGGTCATGGGCGCGTTCCTTCCGGCGGGAGCACGGCGGGATGCAGTTCGCGCAACGCGGAGAGGGCCTGCCGGGCATGCGGCAAGGTCAGGGGAATATCAGGCAGGGTCTGGGCCGAGAGAGCGTCCAATTCCCGCAGTTGGGCGCCGATCGCCGGATCGAGCGCGGCATAATCCGCCAGCAGCAGCCGGACATCCGCCAAGCTCTGGTGATAGCGCTCGTTCTGGTTACGCCACAACGCCAGTTGCGCCTGGGTCAGCTCCAGATAAACCGATTGCTGCAACAGCCAGCGCTGATCATCGCCCAGCAAGGGCCGCACCGGGGTGTCATAGTGGCGGATGGTGATCAGGCTGCGAAAGGACTGCCAGCCCTTCTCCCAGACGGAAGGCCGGGCAAGCGGCGAGGGCGGTTCAACGCGGCTGCGCTGGGCCGCGCCGACATGCATGGGCAGCGCCAGCCGGGTGGCCTGCTGCTTGAGGGCGTCCAAGCGAAGCGACAGCCCGGAGCGGTCGGTCTGCTGGGCCGCCAGCAGCGTCAGCCGGTCAGCCGCCAGGCCCTCGCGCAACAGCGTCAGGCCGGGATCCGCCTGACGCGAGAGCAAGCTGTCTGCCAGTTCCACGAGGCGCAAGGCGGGGGTCACATCCTGCTGCAATTGCAGGTGCTGCTCGGCGAGGTCAAGGTAATAGGCGGTTTCACTGCTCAGCCATTGCCGCCGCTGCTCGGGCGTCAAGGTCTGGGTCATGGTGTCGAAACGCTTGGCCAGCGCCTCCTGATCGTGACGAACGGCAGCCAGCTCGCCGGAAAAGGCATCGCGGGCCTCGGCCAGGCGGGCGACCTGGCGTTCGAGCGCCTGTTCACGGTCGCGCTGGGCGGCCAGTTCCTTCTGGAGGAGATCCCACGACAGGTATCCGGCAATCAGGAGCACCGGCAGCAGCAGCCATACCAGCACCTGACGGAATCGCGTCTTGGCCGGGGCGGCATAGCCCAGGGACCGGCGGATATCTGTCATGGCAAGTCGTCCTGCTTCTGCTTGGGAGGGAAAGGGTTAATCAATACCATGCCCCGAGGTCTTCCGCCAAGCCCGGAGCGCGGTGACGATTTCATCCGGGCGGGTGTCGCGGGCCGTGATCACGGTACGGATACCGCGCTGCCCTGCGAGCGCCGCCAGACGTTCGCTGATCACCAGCGCCGGAATGGCCAACGCCTGGCCGCCAGCCAGTTCCAGCCAATGGCCAAGGGATTCGCCGCTGGTCAGGACAACCACATCGGGCGCGCCGTCCGCCGCCAGGTCGCGCCAGCGCGGCCCGGCCGTGTCCGGCAGGCGGCGGCGGTAAAGGTCCAGATAGTCCACCGTCACCGACTTTGCCTGCAACCAGTCACGGACCAGGTTGCGGCCGCCTTCGCCGCGCAGCACCAGAACGCGGTCGCCCGGCTGCAGCACAGCGATGGGCGGCAACGCCAGCACGCCCTCACTGGTTTCAAGGGAGGGCGACAGCGGAGACAAGCCCTGCATTTCCAGTACACGGGCGGTGGCGGCGCCAACCGCCACCCAGGCCTGTCCGGCCGGCCATTGCGGCCAATAGTCCCCCAACAAGGCCAAACCCAGTTCGGCGGCGGTCGGGCTGACTACGAAAACGACACGATAACGGTCCAGATCGATGATCTTGGCCCGCGCCGCCGCATCGGGCGCGAGCGGCTCCAGCTCCAGCAGCGGCAAGGCGCTGATACGCGCCCCGGCAGCGGCCAGCGCCGCGTCCAGCGCTGCGGCGCGGTCAACGGGGCGGGTATTCAGAACATGCAGCCCCGCCAGCACTCCGTCGGTCACCCGTGCAGGTCCGGCGCGGCCAGCAATTTGGCGGCACCCTGCAGCAGCAGGGCCTCCGCCACTTCAATGCCCAGCGCTTCCGCTTCGGCCGGGACGGAAGTCTCCGCCTTCGAGCGCAACAGGGTTCGACCATCAAGGCTGCCGACCAGACCGCGCAAGCCAAGAACGCCGTCGCGAAGCACGGCATGACCGGCAATCGGCACCTGGCAACCGCCATGCAGGCGGCGGTTCATGGCGCGCTCGGCCAGCACGCAGATAGCGGTGTCGGCATGATGCAGCGGCGCCAGCATGGCCAGCGTTTCCACATCCGCCAGTCGCGCCTCGATGCCGACCGCACCCTGCCCCACCGCCGGCAGCAGCAGGTGATCGCCAAGATACTGGGTAATCCGCTCGGGCATGCCCAGCCGCAACAGGCCGGCGCTGGCCAGGACAATGGCGTCATATTCCCCGCCATCCAGCTTGCCGAGACGGGTGCCGACATTGCCGCGCAAGTCCTTCAGCACCAGGTCGGGACGCAACGCCCGCAACTGGCACTGGCGGCGAAGGCTTGAGGTGCCGACCACCGCGCCTTCCGGCAACATTTCCAGCGAGCCGTAACGGTTGGACACCAAGGCGTCCAGCGGGTTTTCGCGCGGGCAGATGGTGACAATGCCCAATCCTTCGGGGCACTCCATCGGCACATCCTTCATCGAATGGACGGCGATATCGGCCTGCCCTTCCAGCATGGCGGTTTCCAGCTCCTTCACAAACAGCCCCTTGCCGCCGATCTTCGCCAGCGGCGCATCGAGAATACGATCGCCCTGCGTGGTGAAGGTCACCAGCTCCACCGTCAGGCCGGGATGATGATGCATCAGCAGGGAACGGACATATTCAGCCTGCCACAGGGCGAGCGGGCTCTTGCGGGTGGCGATGCGGAGGGTTTTCATGAATGACGCCTGACAAATGAATAAAGATAACAGAACGGATTATGAAGGCTGGGCGCAGCGAGAGAAAGGGGAAAGGCGTTCGCCGCAACGGCGGAACGGCGCCGGACGGCGATACCGTCCGGCGCGGGCGGGCGGCTCAGTTGCCGTACACCACGA
>DASUIL010000302.1:0-4650 GCA_036273075.1 Fluviicoccus sp.
GAAACGCTGCTGGTGCTGGGTGCGTCCGGCGGCGTCGGGCTGGCGGCGGTACAGTTGGGCAAGGTGATGGGCGCGCGCGTGATTGCCGCCGCCTCCACGGCGGAGAAGCTGGAGGTCTGCCGCCGCTTCGGCGCGGATGAGCTGGTCAATTACAGCGCGCCGGACTGGCGGGAGAAGGTCAAGGCGCTGACCGGCGGCAACGGCGTGGACGTGGTCTACGATGCTGTCGGCGGCGATTATGCCGAACCGGCGCTGCGCAGCATGGCCTGGTGCGGCCGCTATCTGGTGGTCGGCTTCGCCGCCGGCGATATCCCGAAAATTCCGCTGAACCTGCCCTTGCTGAAGGGCTGCGCGGTGCTGGGCGTGTTCTGGGGCGATTTCGCGCGTCGCCAGCCCAAGGACAACATGGCGAACATGATGCAGCTGTTCGGCTGGCTGGCGCAGGGACAGCTGAAACCGCACATCTCGGCCGAATATCCGCTGGAGCAGGCGGCGCAGGCGCTGAACGACCTGTTGCAGCGCAAGGCCACCGGCAAGGTGGTGCTGGTGGTGTGACACCGGATTTCCATTGACGCCGCCCGGCGGCTTGGCCATAGTTCAGGACAATCCGGCTCCTCCGGGTCGCGCTGTGCCGCGACATATTTCCTGATCGGGGAGCCGCTGAACCGGAGCAGTCATGGACCCCCGCCAAGCGCGACTCGAACAACGCATCCAGCAAGTCAAGGCGGGTTTTCTCGCCTCCCTGCCCGGCACCGTCGACCGGATATCGGCCTTGTGGAAAACCCTGCGCCACGCCGAATGGTCGCGCGCCAACGCCCAGGAACTGCAATCCATCGCCCACCGGCTGGCGGGCAGCGGCGGCACCTTCGGTTTTCCGGAGGTGACGCAGATGGGCGTGGCGCTGGATGTGGCGCTGGGCGAGGCGCTGGGCCAGCCCGGTGCCTTACCCGCCGAAATGACGCTGGCCCTGGACCGACAGGTGGAAAGCCTCGTCCGCGTGTTGCGCGACGCCCTGATCAGCGCGCCGGCCGTCGTTGCCGATGCGCCGCTGCTGACGGAAGCGGTGGCGCGGGTGCCGAAGCTGGTGGTGGTCATTGACGACGACGAATTCCTGCGCGAGCGGCTGTCGATCCTGCTGGAAAGCGCCGGTTATCGCGTCGCCGCCTTTGAAACCCCGCATCACGCCATGCCTTTCCTGCAAGAGCATCAGCCCGCCATGGTGGTGCTGGACCTGATGTTCCCCGGCCGTCGCGGTCCCGCCTTTGAAGTGATCGCCGATATCCGCGGCGAAACCGGCCAGCGCACGCCGGTAGCGGTGCTGAGCGGCCATGTCGATTTCCGCTCGCGGCTGGATGCCTCGCGCGCCGGGGCGGACGCCTATCTGGTCAAGCCGGTGAACGACGCGCAGCTGCTGGAAACCACGGCGGCCCTGACCGCGCGCAAACTGGACGATCACTGGCGCTGCCTGGTGATTGATGACGACGAGCATCTGGCGAAACAGGTGGTGGAGTGGCTGGAATATTCCGACCTGGTGGCCGACTGGTCGCCCTCGGCGCAGGACAGCTGGCTGAAGGTGCGGGAATTCCGTCCGGATGTGCTGCTGCTGGATGTGAACATGCCCGACTGCAACGGCATCGAGTACGCCCGGCTGCTGCGGCAGGACGCCAATACCGCGCATCTGCCGATCGTCTTCCTGACCTCGGACGCCGCCGACATTACCCGCCGCAAGGCGATGGCGGCCGGGGCGGATGACTTCCTGCTGAAGCCGGTGGAGCGCCCGCGCCTGATCCAGGCGGTGCTGGCGCGAGCCCGGCTGGGCCGCCGCGCCCACGACAAGGTGGTGCGCATGACCCGTCAGGCCGCGCAGGGCGGCGGCGTGTCGCGCCATTATTTCTTCAATGAACTGGAACGGGTGCTGGATCAGGGCGAGGACAGCCCGGTGCAACCGGCGCTGGTGCTGCTGGGCCTCACCGAAACCCCGGCGGTCCGCGAGCGCGCGGGCGCGATCGGCCTGGCGGCCTTGCAGGAGCAGTTCCAGACCCGGCTGTCCGCCGCCGGCATCGAAACCTGGGCGCTGCTGGGCGAGAACATTGTCGGGGTGCTGCTGCCCCGCGACACCATGGCCGGTCACCAGCCGAAGGTGCGCGACCTCTTGTCGCGACTGTCGACGCTGCCCTACCGCGTGGCGGGAGAGACGGTGCCCGCCGGGACGGCGGCGGCGCTGCTGCACCTGCGCCACGGCCAGGCGGTGGCGGCGGTGCTGGCGCAGGCCGAGCAGATGCTGGGCATCGCCCTGGACAACGGGCCGGGCGCGGTGACGGACGGCTATGTCGGCACCGCCGAAACGGTGCAGGTCAGCGGACGGCTGCCCCTGGACCGCTTGCGCCTCAGTTATCAGGCCATCGCCACCCTGGACGAGGAGGCCGAGCCGGTCTATTCGGTGCTGTCGCGGCTGGCCGACCAGGATGACAACCTGCTGCCCGCCGGGCGCTTCCTGGAGGAACTGGAGCGCAACGGCCTGCTGCCGGAACTGGACGCGTGGATGTTCCGCGCCGCCCACCGCACCCTGACCGAACGTATCGGCGAGAACACCGCCCTGACGCTGATTGTCACGGCCGGAGCGCAAAGCCTGGCCAGCGCCATCTACCTGGAAACCGTGTCGTCGCTGCTGGCGGACCAACCGATGCGCCAACCCCGGCAGCGCTTGGTGGTGGCGGTGCCCGAGGTGCTGGCGGTGACCCACCGCAACATGGTCGAGCGGCTGTCGGTGCTGCTGAAGCATGCCGGTTGCGGCCTGATGATCACCGGTTTCGGCGCCTCCGCGACGGCGGAGGCGGTGCTGCGGGAACTGGCGCCGCTGTACGTGCGGCTGGATGAGGGTCTGGCGAAGCGGCTGGCGGCGCCCGCCGCACCGGCGGCGGACCGCCGCTTGCTGGACGCCGCCGCGAACGCCGGGTCGCTGGTGGTGGCGGGCGGCATCGAGAGCGCCGCCAGCCTGTCCGGGTTGTGGGCGCACGGCGTGCGCTGGTTCCAGGGTTATTACATCCAGGAGCCGGGGCTGGAGCTGCCGGTGCGCTAGCCGCCGTCGGCGCGGCTGACGCGGTTGCGGCCGCCGCGCTTCGAGACATACAGGGCGTCATCCGCCTGCTTCAGCAGCGCTTCCGGACTGTGTTCACCGTCGTTCACGGTGGCGATGCCGGCGCTGAACGAGCAATGGAAGTCCTGCCCCTCGCCATGATGCACCAGCTGCGTGAATTCCTCGCGCAACCGGTCCATCACCGCCCAGGCGTCGGCCGCCGCCGTGTCGGGCATGATCACCCCGAATTCCTCACCGCCGTAGCGGCCGATGATGTCGGTCTTGCGCAGCCGCCGCGCCAGCAGGCGGGCCAGGCCGCGGATCACCCGGTCGCCCGCCGGATGGCCATGGGTGTCGTTAACGCGCTTGAAGTGGTCGATATCCAGCATCACCACGCTCAGCGGGCCGCCGGTGCGCAGCCGCCGTCCCAGCTCGAATTCCAGTTGCAGCCGGAAGGCGATATGGTTGAGCAGGCCGGTCATGCGGTCCTGGCGAATCAGTTCGCGCAGCCCCCGGAAACGCGCGGCGCGCAGGTTGACGGCGCTGACCAGTTCGGTGTCTGCGATCGGCTTTTGCAGGAAGTCGTCGGCGCCGGTGTGCATGGCGGCCAGTTGCAGCTGCCGACCGGTCTCGGTGGAGAGGAAGATGATCGGCAGGTCGGCGAAGCGGCTGTCGTGGCGGATCACCCGCGCCACCTCGATGCCGTTGCAGCCCGGCATGTACAGATCCAACAGGATCAGCTCGGGCGAAAAGTGTTCCAGCGTCGCCAGCACCTGCGTCGGGTCCTCCAGCGTTTCCACCCGCATGCCGGCATCGCGCAACACCAGCGCGTAATGACGGCACAGATGCGGGTTGTCCTCGATGATCAGCACCTGGAAGGGGGGCTGCTCGCGGCGGCTGGTCAGCGCGTCCAGGCGTTCGTTCAGCGCGGCGTAGTCGACCGGCTTGGGCAGGTAGGCGTCGGCGTCGGCGCGCACGGCGCTGAGGCGGCTTTCCCAGTCCCAGCGCGACGATACGATCACCGTCGGAATGTGCCGCTCGCCGGGTCCGATCAGGGCGGTTCCGGCCAGGCCGCCTTCCGGCAGCATCAGGTCCAGCACCAGCGCCGAGGGTTGTTCGCGGTCAAGGGCGGCGCGGGCCGAGGCGGCGTCGTGAAAGATCCGGACAGTCCAGCCGTATATCGACAGCTGGTTCGCCATGTCGGTCGCCAGCAACCGGTCGTCCTCGACGATGAAGACGGTGTGCTCTTCGCCCGTGCCGCTCCGGACCACCGGCGGCGGGGGCGGTTCCTGGCGGGCGGGCTGCTCGCGGGCGGCCGCCTCCAGCCGGTCGAGACGCGATTGCAGGTCGGCCACGAAGTCCGCCGCCAGCGCCCCGGCGGCGGTCACCCGCGCCAGCTGTTCTTCCAGCCGCCGCGCTTCCGCGCCCAGCCGCGCATAGCCGAAGGTCCCCGCCGAGCCCGCCAGGCTGTGCACGCGGCGCAGCAGCGTTTCCAGGTTCTCGCGCGACAGGGCGTCGCCCAGTCGGCGCAATTCCGCCAGCCGCTGCGGCAGCTCGGCCCCGTAGGCCTCTTG
>DASUIL010000303.1:0-2004 GCA_036273075.1 Fluviicoccus sp.
TGGCGTTTCTCAAGAGTGGGTTGGGGCATGACCGGGTCCGCATTGGTTGTTGTTGAAGCAATCTGTTATTTTTACCAGCATTCATCCGACAATGGAGTGGTCAACATGACAGCCACCGTGATTTATCTGGCCATATTCGCCGCCGTGGTTTTCTACGGCATCAATGTCTTCAATGCGCTGGTCGCGCTGCGCAACCAGTACAGCAACGCGTTTGCCCAAATAGATGTCCAGCTCCAGCGCCGATATGAGCTGATTCCCAATCTGGTGGAAGCGGCCAAGGCCTATCTTTCCCATGAAAAGGACACCCTGTCAGCGGTGATCGCCGCGCGCAACCAGGCGGCGGGGCTCGAAAAGGCGCTGGCCGGAAATTCCGGCAATGCCGAGGCGATGGCCAAGTTCGCCCAGGCCGAGGGTGTGCTGAATGGCGCGCTGGGCCGCCTGATGGCGGTATCGGAAGCCTACCCCGACCTCAAGGCGGATGGCACCGTGGCGGACCTGATGGAAGAACTGAAGTCGACGGAAAACCGGGTCGGTTTCGCCCGCCAGGCCTTCAACGACGCCGTGATGGCCTACAACATCCGCCGCGAGCAGTTCCCGGACAACATCATCGCCGGTGTTTGCGCCTTCCACCGCGCCTCGCCGCTGGAAATCCCCAACGTCGAGGCCCGCGAACCCGTGCGAATCCAGATGACCTGACGTCATGGATTTTTTTACCCGCCAGCAGTCCGCGCGCCGCGCTACCGCGCGGCTGGTCATTTACATGACCATCACCGTCTTTCTGCTGTTCCTGGCGGTGGATCTGGTGCTGTACGGTTGCGCCGTGGCGGTGGACAAGGCAGGCGAGGGAGCGGTCTGGTGGTCGCATTACTGGACGCCGCAGGCCCTGCTGGGCACCCTGCTGCTGGTGGGCGGCGGCAGCCTGCTGGAGTGGTTCCGGCTGAAGGACGGCGGCCGCGCCGTGGCGGAGATGATGGGCGCCACCCAGGTGGATTACGCCACCCGCGACCCCGCCGAGCGGCAGTTATTGAACGTGACCGAGGAAATGGCGATCGCCTCCGGGCTGCCGGTGCCGCCGGTGCATGTCATCCGCCAGGAACCGGGCATCAATGCCTTTGTCGCCGGGCTGACGCCGCAGCAGACGGTGCTGGTGGTCACGCGCGGCGCACTGGACCATCTCAGCCGGGATGAGCTGCAGGGCGTGATCGGGCACGAATTCAGCCATATCCTGAATGGCGACACCCGCCTGAACATGCGCTTGCTGGCGGCGCTGTCGGGCATCCTCGCCATCGGCCAGCTGGGCGGCTTCCTGATGCGCTCGCTGACGGGGGGCTATGACGGCCGCCGCCGTAACAATACCTCGGTGCCGCTGGCCTGGCTGTTCGGGTTGGCGCTCTGGCTGGTGGGCTACATCGGCCTGTTCATGGGGCGGGTGATCAAGGCGGCCATTTCCCGCGAGCGCGAGTTGCTGGCTGATGCCTCCGGCCTGCAGTTCACCCGCAATCCCGAAGGGCTGGCCGGAGCCTTGTGGAAGATCCGCGAGCAGGGTTCCTGGCTGCAGGGCCTGCATGCCGAGGAAGTCAGCCATCTGTGCTTCGGCGAAAGCCTGCGCATGCAGCAGTGGCTGGCCACGCATCCGCCCATTGATGAACGTATCGAGACGCTGTGCCCCGGCTTCCTGACGCGCATGAAGAACCGGCAGGTCAGGGTTCCCAAGTCCGTGCCGGTGCAGCAGGGCACCGCCGCGTCCCAATTCAATCCGGAAGGCAGCCTGGGCTTCGCTTCCGCCAGCGGCCGTTTTCCGGCGGCTCCGGCCCCGGCGTCGCCTTTCGCTCCGGTTGCGGCGCCGGATGACCCCATTCCCTTCGACGGCGTTTTTGAAAGCGCCCGGCTGGTCGACCGCATCGGTGAATTGCGGATGGAAGACCTGGAGTCGGCGGGCTGGCTGCACCGGCATTTGCCGGTCGAGGTGACGCGGGCGCTGCAAACCGGCACCGGCGCCAAGGC
>DASUIL010000304.1:0-5851 GCA_036273075.1 Fluviicoccus sp.
GCTGTGCAGTGGATTTGACGGAGCAATCCCGTCAGAATCCGGGGTTTGCAGTTGCAGGCAGACCCCGTTCATGTCCCATTCCCCCGATTTCGCCCAAGCCGTGCTCGACTGGTACGACGAACACGGCCGCCACGACCTGCCTTGGCAGCAGGCGGTGACGCCTTACCGGGTCTGGGTGTCGGAAATCATGCTGCAGCAGACGCAAGTCTCCACCGTCATGCCGTATTACGAGCGGTTCATGGCGCGTTTCCCCACCGTCGCCGATCTGGCCGCCGCTTCGCAGGACGAGGTGTTGCAGCACTGGGCCGGGCTGGGCTATTACGCGCGCGGCCGCAACCTGCACCAGGCGGCGCAGGCGGTGATGGCGCGGGGTGGTGAATTTCCCGATACGCGGGAGGGGCTGGAAGCCTTGCCGGGTGTCGGCCGTTCCACCGCCGGGGCGATTCTGGCGCTGGGCTTCGGGCAGCGCGGCATCATTCTCGACGGCAACGTCAAGCGCGTGCTGGCGCGCTGCTTTGCCGTGGAAGGCGACCCGGCCGGGACGGCGGCGCTGGCGCGGCTGTGGGCGCTGGCGGAGGAGTTGACGCCACATCAACGCACAGGTCCCTATGTGCAGGCGATGATGGATCTGGGCGCGACGCTGTGCACGCGCAGCAAGCCGATGTGCCTTTATTGTCCCTTGCAGTCACGTTGCCAGGCCTTTGCCCTGGGCACGCCTACCGCGTTTCCCCATAAAAAGGCAGCCAAGGTCCAGCCGGTCAAATCTGCTTTTTTCCTGATTTTTGACAATGCGCAGGGCGGGCAGTTGTGGGTGCGGCGGCCGTCGTCGGGCATCTGGGGCGGGTTGTGGTGCCTGCCGGAGGTGGCGGTGGCGTCGGAGGCGGAGCTGCGCGCGGTGCTGGCGGAAAGGTTCGGCGTCACGGAGGCGGCATTGGAATACCTACCGTCTTTCCGACATACCTTCAGCCATTACCATCTGGAATTGCGGCCGGTGCGGGTCAGCGTTACGCCAAATGTAGCGGGGGAGGGGGAGTGCGGCTGGTTCAGTCCGGAGCGCGCCCGCGAATTGGGGCTGCCCGCGCCCTTACTGCGGCTGAGCGGCGAACTCGGCTGATTCCGGGGTCAGCGCCAGATAGCGGTGCCGCCCCGCGCCCTTGGCGGCGTAGAGGGCTTCGTCGGCCTGTTTCACCACGCCCTTCAGCGTCTGCTGCTTGTCCGGTATCAGGGTGTAGACGCCCAGGCTGACGGTGACATGGCTGGCGACGCTGGAGGATTCGTGGGGGATCTGCTGGGCGTCCACCCAGCGCAGGATGCGTTCCGCCACCTTGGCGGCCCCTTCCGGCGGGGTGTTGGGCAGCATCAGGATGAATTCCTCGCCGCCATAGCGCGCCACCACGTCGGCCGGGCGCATCAGCGCTTCCTGCAGCGTGCGGGCGATCAGTTGCAGGCATTTGTCGCCGGCGGCGTGGCCGTAGGTGTCGTTGTAGCGCTTGAAGTAGTCCACATCCAGCAACAGGATCGACAGCGGCTGGCGGTCGCGGGTGGCGCGCTCGAATTCCTTTTCGGCGGTTTCATCAAAGCTGCGGCGGTTGGGGATGCCGGTCAGCGCGTCTTCGTGGGCAATCTTGTCCAGCTTGCGGTTCAGCCGCGCCAGTTCCTCGCCCTGGATGCGCGCCAGCAGTTCCTGCAGGAAGGCGAAGCGTTCCTGGCGCTCGGCGATGGCCGCCAGCACCAGGATGACGGTGCCGAAGATCACGTAGTAGTAGAAAAACGACAGCGGATTGACGGCCAGTCCGAACAGCATGGCCGACACCAGGCTGACCGCGCCGCTGAGCAGGTACAGCCCCAGCAGCACCGGCGTGGCGAAGCGCAGCCCCAACGCCACCAGCAGCAGGGTGATCATCAGGTTGTAGGTGGCGAATTCGTAGTAATCGTTGCCGGTGGCCTGGAACACATGCTGCTGGATCAGCACGATCTGGACTAGGCTGACCGGAAACATCACCGTGTGGAAGCGGCGTTGCACCCACGGCAGGCGGTTGCCGAAGATGATGAACAGGATGAACGCGCCGACCGGGGCGTAGATGGCCTTGATCAGCAGGTAGTCGCGGGCGGCCATCAGCGGCCGGAAGTTGAACCAGGCGATGGCGACAATCAGGCTGAACATCAGCAGCAACAGCCATTGGCCGGAACGGATATAAAACAGGCTGGACGCCACGCGCTTGTGCTGGAAGTCCTGTTCCATGCCCTTGGGGAAGACAAAAAAGATCGGTCGCCGCGACAGGATCAGGCGGATGTAAGCCAGCGTGTGCTTGCGCTCGGCAATCTCTTCGGGGGTGGGCGCGGTCTGGCGCATGGGCACCACGGTCCTGTCAGCATCGGAAAACGGTTTCCCTGCTTGCTCCGGCCTCTGCCGGTTGCCTAGCGGTCCTTGGCCGGCATGTGGTTCTTGACGATATCCATCAGGATGATGTCATCGACATTATACGTCGGCGTGGCCACCGGTTGCAGGCAGGCCATGCGGTGCCGTCCGCGGCTCTTGGCCTCGTACAGCGCGCGGTCGGCTTCCTCCAGCAGGTTGCGCGCTCCGTTGCGCTCCGTCGGCACCATGCAGGCAATGCCGATGCTGATGGTGACGTGGAAGGCCGCATCCGAGCTGTGGTGCGGAATGGCCAGCGCGTCAACAGCCGCCAGCAGCCGGTCGCCCACTTCCATGGCGCCCTGCATGTCGGTGTTGGGCAGCAGCACCACGAATTCCTCGCCGCCGTAACGGGCGACAATGTCGCCGGGCCGCAGCAGCGCCTGGTTCATGGCGCGCGCCACCTGCCGCAGGCACTCGTCGCCGGCGGCGTGGCCGTAGGTATCGTTATAGCGCTTGAAGAAGTCCACGTCCATGAACAGGATCGCCAGCGGCTGCTCCTCGCGGCGGCCGCGCTCCCATTCGCGGTTCAGGAATTCGTCGAAGGCGCGGCGGTTGGAGAGGCCGCTCAGGGCGTCCTTGCTGGCCATCGCCGACAGGTGGTCATTCAGCTGCGCCAGCTCTTCCGACTTGATCGCCACCAGCACTTCCTGCAGGAATCCCAGCCGTTCGCGGCGCTCCACGAAGAAGGCGATCACCGACAGCACGATGCCGGTCAGCAGGTAGGCATGCCCGGCTTGCAGCCACGAGGTTTTCCAGCCCAGCGCCATCGCCGTCAGCCCGGCCAGGGTTCCGGCGGCCAGCAGTACGCTGCCGCTGACCTGCCAGCGCAGGCGCATGCTGTAGCTGACCAGCACCATGGCGATGATAATGTTGTACGAGGAATGGATGTTGAAGGTGCGGTCAGGGTAGGCAAAGCTGCCGACCAGCAGCAGGTAGAGCATCACCGCCGAAACCGGCGCCACCACGTAGTGGTAGATCGCGTTGTGCAGCGCGGGCAGGTAGGCGCAAAGGTTCGAGACGGCGATCAGGCCGGCCGCGAACCAGCAGATCTTCTCCCACAGCGGAAAGCGGCCGGAGGACAGCAGCTCGGGAAAGAACAGGTGCGCGAATCCCAGCAGTACGGCGAACAGCACCGCCCAGAAGCCCGCCGAGACGCGGAAGATGGTGCTGAATTCATTGACCCGCTTCAGGCGGAAACAGGCTTCGAGTCCGGGAGCGAAACTGACCATGAGCGGATTGTCGCGCAGGAGGCCCTGGACGCTCAGCGGCAGCGACGGCGTTTCCCGGATCAGCTTGCCCAGCGCCTGTTGCAGGTTGTCCGCCGGAGACTCTTGGTTCGACATGGCGTGCGGCTCCTAGCGCGCCGAGAGGAAGTACTGGTGGCGGCCGCGCTCCTTGGCTTCGTAAAGCGCGTCGTCCGCCCGCTTGATGAATTCCTTGAGGCTGCAACTGTTGTCCGGCTTCAGCTGGCAGATGCCGATACTGAGCGTGACAAAGCTGGCGGCCTTGGAGCGGCTGTGCGGCAGCGCCAGCGCGTCGACATGCTTGAGGATGCGCAGGGCCACGTCAATCGCGCCGTCGCGGTCGGTATTGGGCAACAGCACCACGAATTCCTCGCCGCCGTAGCGTCCGGCCAGGTCGGCGGGACGACGCAGCGCGCCCTTGATGGTCTGGGCGACGCGGCGCAGGCAGACATCGCCGATGTTGTGGCCATAGGTGTCGTTGTACAGCTTGAAGAAGTCGATGTCCATATAGAGCATGGCCAGCGGCTGGTTGTCGCGCCGCGCCCGGTCCCACTCGATCTGCAGTGTTTCGTCGAAGCCGCGGCGGTTGACCAGACCGGTCAGCGGGTCTTCGCGCGCCATGCGGTCCAGCGCCCGGTTCAGGCGGTCCAGTTCCACGGTCTGGTGCGACACCAGCAGTTCCTGTAGGAAGGCCAGCCGTTCCTGGCGCTCCATCAGGCCGACAATCACCAGCGTCGCCAGCGAGCCCAGGCCGAAATAGTGCGACAGCTTGAGGACGTCGAAGCTCCAGTTCAGCGCCACCGTCGCCAGCATGGTCGCGCACAGCGAGATCAGCACGATCATCACGCAAACCGGAAACAGCACGCGGATGCCGAAACAGACGATGGTGGTGATGATGATGACGTCGTAGGCGGCGTGCTGCGAGAAATTCTTGTCGTAGGGGCTGAGGCTGGCCAGCAGGATGCAACTGAGGATCACGGTGCTGGTCGGGGCCGCCATCCACTGGAAGTTGCGCACGAAAAACGGCTTTTCGGCGAACATCATCACGCACATCAGCGTCAGGGCGATCGGCAGGAAGCAATACTTGAGCAGGAACAGGTCGTTGGAGAACAGCGCGTTGGGAAACTGGCTGACGGCGAAATAGGCGATCAGGCCGAACATCAGCAGCAGCAGCGACTTGCCGGCGGTCAGGATGCGCAGGTATTCATCCGCCCGCTTGGCGTAGAACATCGTTTCGATGTCATTTTCGAAATAGAGGAAGAACGGCCGGTGCTTCAGCGTATCCTGAATGTATTCCAGCTTCTTGGCATTGAAAAGCTGGGGCAGGGTCCCGCCCTGGGATTCGGCCTTTTTTGTCTCTGCACTGTCCACGTGTTTACCTTATGACCCTGGCTCGTGATGGGGGTTGCGAGATCTTTTTTCTTATTCGGCCACAAGCCCGGCTTGTTGCGGCAATCCTATCCGACGAACGGCGTTCTTTTTGCGACTGGTTTTGGGTTTGCTTAAATATCACGCAGCACCCGATGGGTCAATCCTTTTCGGCCCGGACTGAGGTACAATGCGCTGCTGAAATTTTGAGTAGTTCCCGCATGTCCGCTGTACGACCCGCCGCTCCGGCCTCTTCCTCGCCCACTCCGCTTTTCGGCCACGACAAATACTGGGCCGAATGCTTCGGCAGCGCGCCGTTCCTGCCCATGAGCCGGGCGGAAATGGACCAGTTGGGCTGGGATGCCTGCGACATCATTATTGTCACCGGCGACGCCTACGTCGACCATCCCAGCTTCGGCATGGCCATCATCGGCCGCCTGCTGGAGGCGCAGGGCTTCCGCGTCGGCATCATCGCGCAGCCGGACTGGAATTCCGCCGAGCCGTTCAAGGCGCTGGGCGAACCGACGCTGTTCTTCGGCGTGGCGGCGGGCAACATGGACTCCATGATCAACCGTTACACCGCCGACCGCAAGATCCGTTCCGACGACGCCTATTCGCCCGGCGGCGAGGGCGGCCGTCGTCCGGACCGCTGCTCCATCGTCTACGCCCAGCGCACCCGCGAGGCCTACCCGCACGTGCCGATCGTCATGGGCGGCATCGAGGCCAGCCTGCGCCGCATCGCCCACTATGACTACTGGCAGGACAAGGTGCGCCGTTCGCTGCTGCTGGACGCCAAGGCCGACATCCTGGTCTACGGCAA
>DASUIL010000305.1:0-3079 GCA_036273075.1 Fluviicoccus sp.
GCATGATGCAGGTGCTTTTGCTGCTCTGGCTGAAAAAGCCAAAGCCGCTCTCGCCGCCTGATAGCACTGCGGGTCTAAAGGGGGGAAGGGCTTTGGCCGTTCCCCCTTTTTTATTGGTTCGGCGTGTCGTCATTCCCCTGCAAGCGACTTCATGTGTGCCGCTTGCAAGGGAATGACGATAGTCAGAAGTTAATCTCCTGTGTGAAAAAACTTTAAGTTTGTTATGCAGGATATTGAATTAAATGAAATATCCGGAAAATTCCGGTGTATTCGGGAAAGCAACATGAGTGACTTGCAGGCGTTGGTCAGTGAAGCGCTGGCTACGATCGAGGCCGCCACCGATGCGGCCATGCTGGAGCAGGCGCGAGTCCAGTATCTGGGCAAGAAAAGCCTGATGACCGAGCTGTCCAAGGGCATGGGCCAGCTGGACCCGGAGGCGCGCAAGGAGCAGGGCGCGCGCCTGAACGAGGTTCGCGCCGCCATCAACACGGCGCTGGATACCCGCAAGGCTGCGCTGGCGGAAGCCGCGCTGAATGCCCAACTGGCCGCCGAGCGCATTGATGTGACCCTGCCGGGCCGGGGTCAACCGCCCGCCGGTTTGCATCCGGTGACCCGCGTCATGAACCGCATCACCGAGTTCTTCACCCTCAACGGCTTTGAAGTGGCTTCCGGGCCGGAAGTGGAGGACGATTTCCATAACTTCGAGGCCCTGAACATTCCCTCGCACCATCCGGCGCGGGCGATGCATGACACCTTCTATTTCGACGCCCGCCGTCTGTTGCGCACCCATACCTCGCCGGTGCAGATCCGTGTCATGGAACAGCAGAAGCCGCCGATCCGCATCGTCTGTCCCGGCCGCGTCTATCGCTGTGACTCCGACCTGACGCATTCGCCGATGTTCCATCAGGTCGAAGGCTTGCTGATCGACGAACAGGTCAGCTTCGCCGAGCTGAAGCATGTCATCCAGAACTTCCTGCAAGTGTTCTTCGAGAAGGATCTAGCCGTGCGTTTCCGCCCGTCCTATTTCCCGTTCACCGAGCCCTCGGCGGAAGTGGACATGGAATGCGTGATGTGCGACGGCAAGGGCTGCCGCGTCTGCAAGCACACCGGCTGGCTGGAAGTGCTGGGCTGCGGCATGGTGCATCCGCAAGTGCTGGAAAACTGCGGCATCGACAGCGAGAAATACTCCGGCTTCGCCTTCGGCATGGGCGTCGAGCGTTTCGCCATGCTGCGCTACGGGGTCAATGACCTGCGCCTGTTCTTCGAGAACGACCTGCGCTTCCTCGGGCAGTTCAACTAAGACTTGTTTCTTGTCCCGGGACGGCCGCTTGCCGCTCGGGTAAAACCGTATTGATGTTCAGGAAATATCATGCAAATCAGTGAACAATGGTTGCGGGAATGGGTGAATCCCTCCCTGAACGCCCAGCAGCTGGGCCACCAGATGACCATGGCCGGGCTGGAAGTGGATGCCCTGAAGCCGGTGGCTCCCGCGTTCAATAATGTCGTGGTGGGCGAAGTGCTGTCCGCCGAGCCGCATCCCCAGGCCGACCGCCTGCGTGTGACCAGGGTCTCCATCGGCAGCGGCGAGCCGCTGCAAATCGTCTGCGGCGCAGCCAATGTGCGCGCCGGGCTGAAAGTCTGCGTGGCCACCTTCGGCGCGAAACTGCCCGGCGGTTTTGAAATCGGCAAGGCCAAGCTGCGCGGCGTCGAGTCCTTCGGCATGCTGTGCGCGGCCCAGGAACTGGGGCTGGAGCCGCCGACCGAGGGCCTGCTGGAGTTGCCTGCCGATGCCCCGGTCGGCATGAACCTGCGTGATTACCTGAATCTGGACGACAACCTGATCGAGCTGGGCATCACCCCCAATCGCGGCGACTGCCTGAGCATTGCCGGACTGGCGCGGGAAGTGGCCACCTTCAATCGCCTGAATGTGTCCGCTCCGGAAATCGCCGCCGTGGCCGCGCAATCGGCGGAAGCACCTACGGTGACGCTGGAGAGTGCGGATTGCCCGCGTTATCTCGGTCGCATCATCCGCGGCATCAATCCTACGGCGGTGACGCCAGAATGGATGGCGCGTCGTCTTGAGCGCGGCGGCATCCGCCCGCTCAGCCTGGTGGTGGACGTGACCAACTACGTGCTGCTGGAACTCGGCCAGCCGATGCATGCCTTCGATCTGGCGAAGATTGACGGCGGCATCGTGGTGCGCAAGGCCCGCGCCGGTGAGTCGCTGGCGCTGCTGAACGGTCAAAGTGTGGAACTGCGTGACGATACACTGGTGATTGCCGACCATTCCAAGGCGCTGGCGATGGCGGGCATCATGGGTGGTAATGACTCCGCCGTGACCGACGCCACCACCGACATCCTGCTGGAAAGCGCCTTCTTCCAGCCGCTGGCGGTCGCCGGCAAGGCGCGCAGCTATGGCTTGCATACCGACTCCTCGCACCGTTTCGAGCGCGGCGTCGATTTCGCGCTGCAGCGTCAGGCGATTGAACGCGCTACCGCCCTGATTGTGGCGTCAGCCGGGGGTGTGCCGGGCGTTGTGGTCGAGGCCGTGCAGGCCGACAGCCTGCCGGTGCGCGCCCCGATCCGCCTGCGTCCGGCGCGGGTGGAAAAGGTACTGGGCTTCGGCATGGCTGCCGCTGACATCGAGGACATCCTGACCCGACTGGGCATGGTGTTGCAGTCTGACGGCGAGGGCTGGTTGGTGACGCCGCCCAGCTGGCGCTTCGACATGAGCATCGAGGCCGATCTGATTGAAGAACTGGCCCGCGTGCATGGCTATGACCACCTGCCCACCCGCGCCCCGCGCAACAGTGTCATGCTGGCGCCGCGCGCCGAGGCCCGCACCATCGCCGAACTGCAGGATTTCCTGGTCGGGCAGGGCTATCAGGAAGCCATTACTTTCAGCTTTGTCGATCCGAAGATCCAGGAGACTCTCGATCCGGGTCAGGCCGTGCTGCCGTTGGCGAATCCGCTGTCCAGCGAACTCTCGGTGATGCGCACCACCTTGTGGGCGGGCCTGCTGAACGCCGTGTCCTGGAACCAGAACCGCCAGCAGCCGCGCGTGCGCCTGTTCGAAGTG
>DASUIL010000306.1:0-2799 GCA_036273075.1 Fluviicoccus sp.
GCTGATTTCTGAGGAAGGGCCGTTTGCGTTAATCCCGGCTTAAGCCGTCCCTGTTATGATCCCTGAACCCTGACTTCCGGCCGAGCCCCGATACCGTGCACCCGCGAATGACCGCCGTCCTGACCCGCCTCCCTCTGCTGGTGCTGGCCATTGCTTGCCATCCGGCGCGGGCGGCGGACGAGCCGGACGCCTGTCCGACGCTGTTCACTCCCGGGGACCCCCGGCTGTTCGATTTCATCAAGACCCGGCAGGGCGTGGACTTCACGCCCTGGCAAGGGTTCGCCATCGGCCGCATCAACTTCGCGACGCTGCCGATCTTCAACGAGGCCGACCCGCACGAAAACAACGCCGTCTTTCGCGGCCTGAACCGGCTGCACAAGCCAACGCGCGCCGACACCCTGCGCAAGCAGCTGCTGATCCGCCCCGGCGATGCCCTGGATGTTGACCGCCTGCATGAAAGCGAGCGCATCCTGCGCGGCGCGGGCTATCTCTATGACGCCATGATCGTGCCGGAACGCGCCTGCGACGGAAAGATCGACCTGCTGATCGTGGTGCGCGACATCTGGACGCTGCAACCCACCGCCTCCTTCAAGCGCACAGGCGGCGAGAACAGCACCTCGGTGGGCATTGTCGACGACAACCTGCTGGGCTATGGCCACAGCCTCAGCCTGTCGCTGGACAAGAACGCCCAGCGCAGCGGCGTGGTGTTGTCCTTCGACGGCAAGAACCTGTTCGATAACCGTACCGAGCTGGGCCTGGACTACGCAAAGAACGATGACGGCCGCCGCGCCGGTTTCCGGCTCGACCACCCCTTCTATGCCTTCGACACCCGCTGGGCGGGCGGGATCACCGTCATTGATGATCAGCGCGGCATCACCGAGAGCGCCGCCGGTGTCACCACCAACCGCTACGATGACAGCCAGAAATACCTGGAGGCCTACGTCGGCTACGCCGGTCCGGTCGAGAACCGGGAGGTGCGGCGCTGGCGCTTCGGCGTCACCTCGAACCGCGAGGTCTACAGCAACCAGCAGGCCGGATTCACCGCGCCGCTGCCCGCCGACCAAAGCCTGGCCTACCCCTGGGTGGAATACGAACGGCGCGAGGACAGCTTCGTCACCACCTCCAACCTGTCGCAACTGTTCCGCAACGAGGACGTAAACCTGGGCGAGGAATGGCGGGTGCGCTTCGGCGCCACCAACCGCCTGGTCGACTCCGGCACCGACGCGCTGATCCTGCAGGCCGCCTACAACAATACCGTCGGTTTTGGCACGCACCACCTGTTGCGCAACACGCTCGGCGCCGGGCTGTTCTGGGACGAGGACAAACGGGACTGGGTGAATTCCGCCGTCAGCTTTGGCGCGAACTATGATTACTTCATCGACGCCAACAATCGCTGGCACGCCCGGCTGGCGCTGGACGCGGGCAGCGGCCTGACCGGCGAGAACGTGCTGACGGCGGGCGGCGGCACCATGCTGCGCGGCTATCCCTCCGGTTGGCAGCGCGGCGACCGGCGGGTGGTGATGAACGTGGAGCGGCGGCATTTCTACAACACGCACGTGCTGAACCTGTTCCGCATCGGCTCAGCGGCCTTCATCGAGGCCGGACGGGCTTGGGATTCGGCCAACACCGTGGTGCAGAGCGATTCGGTGCTGGCGGACATCGGCATCGGCCTGCGCGCGAATTCCTCGAAGGCGCGTCCCAACCATGTCATGCACCTGGATCTGGCGGTGCCGCTCACCGACCGGGGCAAAGTGAAAGGCTTCCAGTGGTCGTTGCAGTCGCAGAGTTCGTTCTGAGACCTTCCCCCGGCCGGACGACGGCCGGAATTTTGCCAACGGTTTCCGGTCCGGCGGCGGCGGGCTGCGCTATCATTCCGCCATCCGCAACCGACTGGAGCACACGGAACCGTGACCCCCGACCGCCCGGCCTTGATCAGTGACGACAACGCCGCCTTCATCCAGCAGGGCGTCTCCATCAATGTCGCCTCGCGCGACGTCCGGCACGTACCCTCGCTGACGCGGGCGCTGGCCTGCCGGCTGGACGGCGGCCGGGTGCGCATCCTGCTGCTGGCCTCGCAAGGCGGGGCGCTGCTGCGCGACATCGGGCGCTGCGGCCACATCGCCGCCGTCTTCAGCCAGCCCAGCACCCACCGCACCTTGCAGATCAAGGGTTCCGACGCCCGCCTCGACTCCCCCGATGACGCCGACCGCGCCTGCCTGGCCGTCACCGAGGACGCCTTCGCCCGCGACCTGGCGCTGATCGGTTTCGACCGCGAATTCGTGCGCCGCATGTTCACGCATGAACCGGACGACCTGCGCGCGCTGGTCTTCACCCCCGCCGATGTTTTCCATCAAAGCCCCGGCCCGCGCGCGGGCGAACGCATCGCGGGGGGCGCATGAAACCCGGTCTGGACGCCATCCGCCACTGCCTGGAGGGCGCGATTCCCGGCGTGGTCGCCACCTGCGACGCCGACGGCGTCCCCAATGTTTCCTACGTGTCGCAGATCCACTACGCCGACAGCGCCCATGTCGCCCTGTCCTTCCAGTTCTTCAACAAGACGCGCGGCAACATGCTGGCCAACCCGCAGCTGACCGCCTACCTGATCGACCCGGAAACCGGCGGACGCTACCGGCTGGCGCTGCTCTACCTGCGCACCGAAACCGAGGGGCCGCTGTTCCAGCGCATGAAGGCCAAGCTGGCGGGCATCGCCTCGCAGACCGGCATGGCGGGGGTGTTCCGGCTGCAGGGGGCGGACATCTGCCGCGTGCTGGACATCGAGCCGGTGCCCGCCGCCGAAGC
>DASUIL010000307.1:0-7923 GCA_036273075.1 Fluviicoccus sp.
GCCACTCTTGATAACCGCGTACATACTTCGCTAACTCCGTAAGCCCGTGACTACTTGATGAAGCCCACGGGAAGAAAAATCGCAAGGTGCGCGATTGTACGCAAAAGAGCCGCGAGGCGCAAGCGCAACAATCAGCCCCACCTCAAAATGTGCGGTAGTCCTGCGCGGGTCAGACTGATAGGATACACGGCAAAGTGACTTAACCGGTTGTGACAATGAACTTTCAGAGCATTCTGGCCACGGTGGCCGAGGACTTCGCCGCCGTCGATCATTATATCCTTAACCACCTGGACTCGCGGGTGCCCCTGGTCATGCAGGTCGGGCACTATCTGGTTGAAGGCGGCGGCAAGCGCTTGCGACCACTGCTCAGCCTGCTGTCCGCCCGCGCCACCGGATACGAAGGCGGCAAGCACATCCCGCTGGCCGCCATTATTGAAATGCTGCACACCGCGACCCTGATTCATGACGATGTGGTCGACGAATCCGATCTCCGTCGAGGACGCGCCACCGTTAACTCGGCCTGGAACAACGCCACGGCGGTGCTGGTGGGCGATTTCCTGATCTCCCGCGCCTTCCAGCTGATCCTGGATCTGGAAATTCCCGCCATCTCCCGCCTGATTGCCGACGGCACCCTCGTCATCGCTGAAGGCGAAGTCATGCAACTGATCAACAAACGCGATCCCGACACACCTGAAGAACGCTATATGGAAGTCATTTATGGCAAAACAGCACAGCTGTTCGTGACCGCTGCCGAAGGCGGCGCCATTCTGGGCAATCCGGCGCTGCGAGAGGCCATGCGCGACTACGCCATGCATTTTGGCGCTGCTTTCCAGATAATTGATGACGTCCTTGATTACGAAAGCACGGCTGAGGAAATGGGCAAGAACGTCGGCGACGACCTTGCCGAGGGCAAGCCGACGCTGCCGCTGATCCAGGCTATGAAGACCGCCGCCCCGGAGGATGCCGAATTGATTCGCGAGGCCATCCGCACCGGCGGCCTGGAACGCCTTCCGGATATTTTGCGGATTATTCGCGAGTCCGGAGCGCTGACTTACTGCCGGCAGAGGGCACAGGCTGAAACCGAAGCCGCACGCACCGCCTTGGCGCCGGTACCCGCATCCGCCTACAAGGAGGCCTTGCTTGGCCTGCTTGATCTAGGATTGAACAGAACCAGTTAAAAAAGGGCTTTATTTATTCGGCGTGCGTGCTAAAATGCACGCCCTCTCCTCTCATGCACGGCATGACGGACAAATCGGGGTGTAGCTCAGCCTGGTAGAGCACTGCGTTCGGGACGCAGTGGCCGGAGGTTCGAATCCTCTCACCCCGACCATTTTTCTTATCTTGCCGCTTCTGGCAGCATCAGGGCTTAAGCCCAAATCACCATAGATTGCCTGCTTTTACCCAATCCATATGACTTCGCCCGTTTGGGCATCCGGCGCCTTTTGAGCCCCGGAACACCCTGTCCCATGCATCAGCGGCGGCGGTCAAACGGAATGTAATCGTCCTTGCCGGGCTCACCGCCATGCGCATACTTGCTGAGGCGGGAGCGACCCTCACAGTAGTCACCACGGACAATGCCCTTGATATAGTGCGGATTCAGCATATGCCCCTTGCGATCCGCCACGAAAAAAATGGGACCGCTGGTACTGTGATACTTTGCGAGAATACCCACGCGGGCGAAGAAATCCTTGCCATTGGCAAAGTGCTCGACATAGGGAACCGTTCGGCCATGCTCAGCTGTCAGGGCGTAATCGATATGCAGGCTGTCCGCCGCACCGCCAATGCTGTAAATCTCCAGTTTGTGGGCGTGCTTCCGCAGTTCAGGATCCTTCAGTATCTTGCGGGCGATATAACTGGCGACAATGGCGCCCTGTGAATAGGTAACCAGCACGACCTGATCATGGCTGAGCAACGCGTTGCGGACCAGGTTGAAGGCCGGACGCGACAACCGGCCGTCTTTCCTGAGCGCCCGTGCATTCAAGGCACCGGCGATATCGCGGACAAATCCGGCCGTCGGGGTATGAATGAGATGGATCGGCCGCTGGAAAGCCAGCGCGACCTCGCGCGCCTCCAAAAGCGCCATGGACGGGCTGGTGCAGATGCCGTTGATGAAAAACCATTTGGTCTGACGTTTGGATTGCGGCCAGACATAATCCGGCGGCAGCACGGCCAGCGTTCCGTAGGAGAAGGATTTGCGTTCGGTCGGCACCAGCACCTGGGCCATAGCCGAAAAGTACTCCCACAGGCTCGGATAGCTGCCCGGCAGGAATTCGGAGTGCGTATCCGGTTCAGGCTTCAGGGGGAACAGAATCCACGGCAGGATGGGCAGATTGACCAGCGCATTCAGCGCCTCGCGCCCCAGCGGACGATGTTCGCGAACGATATTCCCCGCAGTGCGGCTGGTACGCTCAATCAGATTGGCTGAGGAGGGCGGAAATACTTCCGGATGGTATTGGCTCATATTCATTCCACCTTAGGCAAGAGCACAAGCATAAAGCAGTACGATCGTACAGGGAATGAATGATGTCGGACAAAACCGGCAACAACAGCGGCAGAATGTGAACTAAGCTAGGAAAAACACCAGAATGGCACCCACGACCACGACTGCTAGAATCAGCGCCAGCGTCAGGACTTCCTCGTTAGCAACTTCGGCATCGCTGTCCGGCACAGGCGCAGGCTGAACGGGCACGGCCGCCGGAGCAGCCGCAACGGCAGATACCGGCTCGGGCACGGCGCGGGAGGCGGAACCGGACAGCAGCGGCGGACGCTCCTGACAATCGGCACGCTTGGCGCAAAGCTCTCGCAGGATATTCCGGCGCTCGCGACGCCAGGTTTCATGACTCACTTCGCCATCTGCCCAATGACGGGCCACTTCGGCAAGACGGGCGTTTGCATGCGGAAAATCCTGGATCATGATGCCTCCGACACTTTGACCACAATCAGCGAGACGTTGTCGGCGGCGCCATGCATTAGCGCCTTTTCCATCAACATCGCCACCGATTTTTCGAGGGTGTCCTGAACGATGAGGGACGCCATCACGTCCTCACTGACTTCATTATAGAAGCCGTCGCTGCAGAGTAAATACCAGTCGCCGGGCTGTACATTGAAAACCCGCAGCTCCGGGTACAGTTTGTCACCGCCGCCGACCGCACGGGTGATAACATTCCGATGGGGATGGTGAGCCGCCTGGTCGGGCGTGATCATGCCGGAATCAATCATTTCCTGCACTGCGGAATGATCATGGGAGATCCGGCGAAGCTCTCCCCCACGGAAGAGATACAAACGGGAGTCTCCCGCCCAGATGCAGGCGCCCATGCCGTCCATGATGAACAGGCTGACGACCGTGGTGCCCAGCGTTCGGCCGCCCAAGGCTTCCTGCCCGTGACGGCGCAGGTTATGGTTGACCAGCAGTATCTTGTCTTCAATCGTGTCGACACAATCCGGAAGGTCGTTGTCAGGCTTGATTTGCATCAGGGCATCAATGACGGCCTGGCTGGCGACATCGCCGGCCGCGTGACCACCCATGCCGTCGGCAACCGCCCACAAGCCGATATCAGGCCTGGACAGGACGGCATCTTCATTGATTTTTCTTTTCGCACCGATATCGGTGGCCTGTGCAGAAGTCCAGACTAGCAAGGCATGCACTCTCTTGGTTGTTATGTTCTAGCCCCGTGGGGGACTCTTTTTTTGTACCAGTTAATGTTTATCACTCTAGCCTTTATTGAAGACGGATGCAAAGCCCGGCGCATCCGTCCGGTTATCTGACCCGACGCAATGCCGCCAGCCCTCCTCCCAACGAGACCAGCACCGGCAGTAGCACAGCCATGAACGGCGAAAAATCGTACACCAGGCTGGCGTAGCCGCAAATATCCTGCAAATAACGAAAGCCCAAACCGGTCAAGACACCCGCAACGATGCGCAACCCCATGGTCACGGAACGCAGTGGACCGAAAATGAAGGTGCAGGCCACCAGCACCATCGACAGGGTAGCCAGCGGCGCCAAGGCCTTTTTCCAGAACTCCAGGTAGTAAATGCCGGACTCCAGCCCCTGCCGGTCGAGATAGCTGGCGTATCCGTACAGGCTAGTTAACGGGAGATACTCGGGAGATACTGTGACCAGCCTCAAGAATTCCGGCGTGAGACCGGGTTTCCAGTCAAAATCCGGAAGCGGTCTTTCCGCCACCGAACCATCCGCCGCCGAAAAACCGGTCTGGCGCAGCCCTTCCAGTCGCCAGCCGCCGGCCTCCTGCGGGACGCCGCTCGCGGCGCGGGTCACGGCGCGCAGATCAACCCCACCTTCCAGCCGGTAAAAACTGACCCGTTGCAGGCGACCGTCGGGATCGACCTGCTGCATGTGAATGAAATCATCACCCTCACGGTGCCAGAAACCGCTCAGGAATCCGGCCCGATAACTCTGTCCCAGGGCATGGGCCTTGACGGTCTCTGCCTCGCGGTTGCTGACCGGAATGACGTACTGGGCGACGGCCAACCCCACCAGTACCAGCACCAGCGCCGGGCGCATCACCCACCAGACGATCCGGCCGACGCTGATGCCGGAAGCGCGCATGACGGTCAGCTCGGATTGCCCTGCCAGCACGCCCAGCCCCATGATGCCGCCCACCAGCCCGGCTACCGGCAGGATATCGCACAACCGGTAAGGCAGCTCCAGCGTCACCACCTGCAGGGCCTGAAGCAACTGATACCCCCCCTTGAGGTCCTCCATCTCGGCAATGAGTGAGAAGACCAGATCGAGGCCGAGCAACAGACAAAGCACCAGCAGCATGGCGGCAAATACGGTGCGGCTGACATAAAAGGAAAGCAGGTTCATGCGGTCTGCCTCGCGATGGCGCGACGCCGGTTGAGTCGGAGCACCATATCCTCCCACCCCAACATCAGCAAGCCCAGCACGAAATAGCCGGCATGAATACCCCAGACGGCGACCTGGCCGGCCTTATCCTTCTCCAGGGCGTTTCGCGCCGAGGCGATCAGGACCACATAGCTGATGTACAGAAGAATGGCGGGAAACAGCTTGAGGAAGCGCCCCTGCCGGGGGCTGACCCGGGACAAGGCCAGCGCCAGCAGGGCGGCGACCGGCACGATCAACGGCATACTGATCCGCCACACCCATTCCCCCATGACGAGACGATCATCGTGACGCTGGGCGAATATTTCAGAGGACGGCAAGGTCCGGGCGCGGGTGATCTCGCCGACATCGGCCGGATCGCTGACGCGCATGCGGTAATTGTCGAAATGCAGTTTGGAATAGCGGAGTCCCGTCAGCGTCAGTTCATAACGGACGCCCTGGTCCAGCTCAATGTAAGCCAGGCCAGTAGCGGGATCGTGCGTGCGGCGGGCGCTGTCCGCCATCACCAGCACCCGGGCTCCCTCACCGGCGGGCTCCTTGCGCTCCTCGAACATCATGACGCCCAGCAGCCGGGTCTTGTCGGGAGTGACACCGCGCGCAAACAGCATGCGTTCGCCGACGCGCTGGAACTGGCCGGGACGTATCAGGTCAAAGGTATTGCGGCGAGCCTGAGCGGCGAACAACTCTTCGGAAGCACGGTTCCCCCAAGGCGAAACCACCAGTGAAAACAGGCTGACCAGCAGCATGACGGCGGCGACAGATGGCAGCAGTTGCGCGGCAATCTGCCAGCGACTGATGCCGCTCGACGCCAGGATTGCCATTTCATTGTCGACATACAGGCGACCGAAGACCAGTAGCACCGCAACGAACAGCCCCAGAGGAATGATCAGCTCCAGAAAACCCGGCAAGCGGTACAGCAGCACCGCCGACAACAACTCGACATCCAGCTTGCCTTGCGCGGCCATGCCGAAATACTTGATGACGCGACCGCCCATGAGAATGAAGGTCAGCAGGGAGGTAACCGCCAGGGCCGAGACCAGCAACTGGCCCGCCAGATATCGACGAATTATCACGTGATGCCGCCTTGCCTTCTGGTGCAAATATGCTAGTAATGTCCGATTCCGGATTATCGACGATATTTGCTAGAGGTTCTAATGGAATTTGCACTGATTGCCGCCGCGCATCCCGCCCAGGCCGCCGCCGGCGCCATCATCATTCCCGCCACCACCGACGGCCTGACCGCCGCCGGCAAAACCCTGGATGCCGCCAGCGAGGGCCGTCTGAGCACGATCCTGACCAATGCCGGCTTCGAGGGCAAGGCCGGCCAGACCCTGCCGGTATTCGGCCTGCCGGGACTGGAAAGCCGCCAGATCATCGTGGTCGGGGCCGGCGACGCCAAGGAACTGAACAACCGCGCCTTCCAGAAAGTCGCCGCGGCCGCCTTCAAGGCGCTGAACAGCAAGATCCGCACCGTGATCAGCTATCTGGGCGAGTTGCGCGTGCAGAACCGCACCCCGGCGCAGACCCTGGGCGACATCGTGCGCGCGACCCTGGAAACCGCTTACCGTTTTGATCACTACAAGAGCAAGAAGTCCGGCGAGCCCGGCCTGGAAAAGATGCTGCTGGCCGTGGCCGATGAAGCCGAACTGGCCGCCGGACAGACCGCCCTCGCCTGGGGTGAAGCCGTGGCTTCCGGCCAAGGCCTGGCGCGCGACCTGGGCAACCAGCCGCCGAATATCTGCCACCCGACCTATCTGGCCGAACAGGCCAAGGCGCTGGTCAAGGGCCAGCGCAAGATGAAACTGGACGTGCTGGGCGAAAGCGACATGGAAAAGCTGGGCATGGGTGCGTTCCTGGCCGTCAGCAAGGGTTCGGTTGAAGAAGGCAAGCTGATCGTGATCGAATATCACGGCGGCAAGAAAGGCGACAAGCCGGTGGTGCTGGTCGGCAAGGGCATCACCTTCGACACCGGCGGCATTTCGCTGAAGCCGGGCGCGGCCATGGACGAGATGAAGTACGACATGTGCGGCGCGGCGTCGGTGATGGGCGTGATGAAGGGGCTGGCCGAAAGCAAACTGCCGATCAACGTCGTCGGCGTTATCGCCGCCGCCGAGAACATGCCCGCCGGCAACGCCACCCGTCCGGGCGATATTGTCACCACCATGTCCGGGCAGACCGTGGAAATTCTCAACACCGACGCCGAAGGCCGTCTGGTGCTGTGCGACGCCCTTACCTACATCAAGCGTTTCGACCCGGCCGTGGTGATCGACATCGCCACCCTGACCGGCGCCTGCGTGGTGGCGCTGGGCAAGGTCGTTTCCGGCCTCTTCACCCCGCATGACGAACTGGCCGAGGCGCTGCTCAACGCTGGCCTCGCCGGGAACGACCGCACCTGGCGCATGCCGGTGCTGTCCGACTATCAGGAACTGCTGGACTCCCCTTTCGCCGACATGGCCAACATCAGCAGCGGCGGCCCGAACGGCGGCGCCATCACCGCCGCCTGTTTCCTGGAGCGCTTCACCAAGGAATATACCTGGGCGCATCTGGACATCGCGGGCGTGGCCTGGATCAGCGGCGCCCAGAAAGGCGCGACCGGCCGTCCGGTGCCCCTGCTGATGCAATACCTGCATGACTGTGTCGCGGGCTAGTTTCTACCTGCTGAAGCAGGATTCGCCGGAGCGCCTGATGCAGACCGCCTGCCGCTTGGCGGCGCGGGCGGTCGCCGAGGGCAAGACCCTGTTCATCCAGACCCGGGACGAGGCGCAGGCCGCCGCGCTGGATGAATGGCTGTGGAGCTTTCCCGCCGAAAGCTTCCTGCCGCACCAGCGCATCGGCGTTGATGACGTTTTGTCCGCTCCGGTGCGGTTTGGTCCGAAATCGGCAGCGCCGTTCGGGGATATCTGCTTAAATGTCAGCAGCCGCCCGGTGGAGCACCCGGAGCGGTACCAGCGCGTGCTGGAGCTGTTCGCCCCCGACGAATCTTCCCGGAAGGCGGCCCGCGAGCGCTGGCAGAACTACAAACAACTGGGCTTCAGTCTGGATCACAACGAGGTATGAGG
>DASUIL010000308.1:0-2321 GCA_036273075.1 Fluviicoccus sp.
GGGCGCGCAATTCATCCTGCACCGACGGCAGCGTCAGGAACCCCTCCATCATCTGCACCGGGTGTGACTTGTCGGGGTTCAGGGCGTCGGGGCCGTAAACCTCGCTCAATGTCTTTACGTAGCTGTCCACCTTGGCCGTCACCGGCAATCCCGAACCATCCAGTTTCTTCAGCGCGCTTTCCACCTTGTCCTGCTTGACCTCTTCCGCCCAGATCGCCTCGGCATCGTTGCCGAACAGCTCGCGGCGCTTGTCCCAGATAGCCTTGAGTCGCTCCTCCTTGCTGGAAAACTTCCGGTCGGTCTGCATCGACAACAGCCAGTCGCTATAGGTGTCATAGGCCTCCAGTGTCGCCAGCAGCGCCTCGGCATCCTCGGGAAAGAACAGCTTGAGCAGGTCGCGCAGACGCAGTTTCCAGTCATTGGGGTATTTCTTCTGCAATACCTTCATCAGGGTTTCAATGGCGCGGATGCGCCAGTAGGGATGCTTCAGCTTCGCCCCGAAGCGCTCGATCATGCCCTTGGCCAGTTGCTGCTCGTCGACCGGCAGCTTGCTGAGCGGGCCATCGGCATAGACCGGCGTGTTCAGGCGCACATCGGCAGCGGGCGCCGGTGCGGGAGCGGCTTCGGTTTCCGCAGGCTTGACGGCGGAGTCATGCAGGGCCAGGTAGAGCAACACCCCCATGCTGGCGACAATCAGGATCAGGCTGGCAACTCGCCACAGACGCTTGGACTTCACGTTCTTGTTCTCCTCGGTTCAAGCCGGGTTCTTTTGTCCGGATTATGCGCACAACGCGGACAAAACGTACAGTTGACCCATCGCGCCATCGGCCGACGAACGGTAATTGCACGTTTTCTGCGCATGACCATAATGAGAGCAAGGTCTCACTTTGTTGGACCCTAACAGGGAATACAGATCGTCAGGACAAGAACAACACGCCAAACCACGAGCAATCGTGGGACGGAAAGCCGCGAGTCCCTCCGGGATAGTCGGGCCGCCTAGGGGAAGCATCCCCACAGACGAAACCATTCCGCCAAGACGTGTTGCCCCTTTTGAACCAGAAAAATAAAAGGTCGGCACATGAACTTCAAGAAACTGGCAGCCGTAGCTGCCACCGTCATGATCACGCTGGGGGTCGGTACCCAGCAGGCGGCCGCTGAAGAAGCGGCCAAAACCAAATATCCCGTTGTCCTCGCCCACGGCATGGCCGGTTGGGACTCCCTGCTGGGCATCGACTACTTCGGTGATGAATGGGGCACCTTCGCGCTGGATGGCTGCTCGCTGCTGGAAATCAACGGCTGCAATGACTGGGTTCCCGGCGACCAAAAGGCCGAAGCCTTCCAGGTGACCTCGCTGGGCAGTTCGGAACTGCGCGGCACGCAGCTGGCTGACCAGGTGGAAACCTACATGGCTACCGTCGGCACCCAGTACATCAACCTGCTGGGCCACTCGCAGGGCGGCTTCGACATCCGCAAGGCCGCGCACGTGCTGAAGGCGCGCAAGGGCTATGTGGTGGTGAAGGACCTGATCAGCCTGTCCTCGCCGCATCGCGGCAGTCCCTACGCCAAGAAGATCCTGGACAAGTATGCCCGCAACGGCGACCAGTTCTGCTGGAACCTGCCTTGGGACGGCACCCCCGCCAATGACCCCTGCGGCGTGCTGATCGCCAACCTGGCCGACCTGCTGTATGACGCCGTCAACACCGTCTCCGGCCAAAGCGCCCGCAACAGCATCATCGACGGCGGCCTGCAACTGGTCTATGACGACTATGATCCTGCTGACGGCAAGACCACCGGCTCCAAGGTCTTCAACCAGAACTACAACCTGACCAGCGCCAACGGCAGCGCCATCGCCGCCCGCATCAGCTCGCTGATCACCGCCCAGGATGACGGCAACCTGATGCCGCTGCTGAGCGCCCTCGGCACCATCATCGGCTTCAATGCCGACGGTGACGGCTACTGTGTCAACGACTGCGACAACGACGGCGCCGCCGGAGCCGGAGACGGTTCGGTCTATGACATGGACGACGATGGCCTGGTGGGCATCAACTCGCAGCAGATCGGCACCCGCATCAGCTACACCGAAGATGACTGGAAGTGCGCCTGGTACGGCTGCTGGAACCCGCTGGATACCATCGCTGCCGTCAGCACCACCGGCTATGTCGCCGACGTGAACAACCCCAACTCGACGCAGATGACCAGCCACACCGGCAAGATCAGCCAGGATCACCTGGATGTCACCGGCCTGGGCCCGGACACCTTCGACGAAATGGAGTTTTATGCCTCGATCAGCAATTTCATTGCGGCCGGCGGCAACTGACGTT
>DASUIL010000309.1:0-2763 GCA_036273075.1 Fluviicoccus sp.
CAGCAAATGCGCCTCGTCCAGAATGGATTGCACGACGCTGAAGCCGCTCACCCGGCCTTCCACATCGACAGCAACCCGGCAGTCATGCCCGCGCTCCAGGCCGTCGGCAAACAGTTTTTCCGACCACGGCGCGAACTGCACCTGCCGTTCAATGGCCAGAACCTCCGGCAGGTCGGACAGGGTCATTGCCCGTAAGCTCAGGCTTGCAGCGCCAACCATAGATCCCTCTTGCGCATCGGTTGTTGCAACAGCATGCCCAATCCCGGCTGCAGGATCGTCAGCAAGGGCGAGCTCTGGCCGAAAATAGCCGCCAAATCATGTTCATGCTCACCCAGCATGATAAAACCCTTCAGCTTTTTATCCTGGCGCAGCAGGAAGCCCGACAACGCCTCGCAGGCGGCGCGGCGGTGCTGGGGAATAGCATGATTGTTCACCATCGGCCAGGCAAACTGCAGGGGTGGCGGCCGCTGACCGGTCATGGCGGTCAGGATGTTGCCCAGCAATTTATCCTCGCTGGGACTGAGCAGCTGGAAGCGCGGCACGACCAGACTGTAGCTTCCGCAGGGGAACATGGCGAACTGGAAACGCACCGGTTGCAGGTCGGATTCGGATTCCGGGCTGACTGTTCGTGCGGGAACGCTGGCTGGCGCGGACGGGACCGGTTTATCCAGCAACTGACGGGTAAGCGCCTTGCCGCTTTGCGCCCCGACTTCGGCAGCAGCGCGGATATCGGGATCATCGAGATAGGCATCCAGCGGTGGACCATCATCGGGCGGACCACCGGCAGTCATGCCATAAAAATCATCCTCGGGAGCGGATAACTGATCTTCAGGCCCTGATTGAACTGAACCCGAGGAACCCAGTCCAACGGATTGATCTTTCTCAACAAATTCCGGCTCATTCAGCAGCCACGGGACGAAATCGAGCGACTCCGCCGACGCGGCATGCGGCAGCTCGCGACGGGCTGTCCACACGGGGATGCCCAGCGCCGACAGGTAAGCCTGCCTGCGCCCTTCATCCCCCATACCCAGCATCAGATGTTCTCGCCTTCTTGCGGATGGGCGCGCTCAACGTTCGCCACCATAAGGTTCAACGCATTCAGGTAGGCCTTGGCGCTGGCGATGACGATGTCGGTATCGGCGCCGTGGCCGTTGATGATGCGTCCGGCCTGATTCAGGCGCACGGTGACTTCACCCTGCGAATCGGTGCCGCTGGTAATGGCGTTGACCGAATACAGTTCCAGCGTGGTGCCGGAATGGGCAATGGCCTCGATGGCGCGGAAGGTGGCGTCCACCGGACCGGAGCCGATGGCGGTTACGGCCTTGCTGTCGCCGTTGACGATAATGCTCAGCTTGGCTTCCGGCTTGGTGCCGGATTTGGAGGTCACTTCCAGGCTGCCCAGCTTGTAGGTTTCGGCCACCTCGGTCTGGGTGTCGCTGACCAGCGCATGAATGTCTTCATCAAAGATTTCATGCTTTTTGTCCGCCAACTCCTTGAATCGCATGAATAACTGGTTCAGCGAATTGTCGGAACCGGCGTCAATGCCCAATTGCTCCAGGCGGGCGCGGAAGGCGGCGCGGCCGGAGTGCTTGCCCAGCACCATGCGGTTGGCGTTCCAGCCCACATCTTCGGCGCGCATGATCTCGTAGGTTTCACGGTGCTTGAGCACGCCGTCCTGGTGGATGCCGGACTCGTGCGCAAAGGCGTTGGCTCCCACGATGGCCTTGTTCGGCTGCACCGGGAAGCCGGTGATGCTAGACACCAGGCGCGAGGTCGGCACGATTTCCTGGGTGCGGATCGTGGTTTCGACGGGAAAGAGGTCATGACGGGTGCGCACGGCCATCACCACCTCTTCCAGCGAGGCATTGCCCGCACGCTCGCCCAGACCGTTGATCGTGCACTCGATCTGACGCGCGCCGTTGATCACGGCCGACAACGAATTAGCCACCGCCAAGCCGAGGTCGTTATGGCAATGCACGGAGAAAATGGCCTTGTCCGCATTGGGAATGCGCGCCAGCAAGATCTTGATCGTCTCGCCGAACTGGCCCGGAATCGCATAACCGACCGTGTCCGGGATATTGATGGTGCGGGCGCCCGCGTCAATCGCCGCCTCGATGATGCGGCAGAGAAAGTCGATCTCGGAACGACCGGCATCCTCGCAGGAGAACTCCACGTCCTCCACCAGGTTGCGGGCATACTTGACCGCACGCACCGCGCTTTCGATCACCGCGTCCGGCTCCAGGCGCAGCTTGTATTTCATGTGGATGGGGCTGGTGGCGATGAAGGTGTGGATCCGCGAGGCATTGGCGTTGCGCAGCGCTTCGGCGGCGCGATCGATATCCTCGGCGCGGGCACGGGCCAGCGAGCAGACCCGCGAGTCCTTCACCGCCTCGGCGACCGCCTTCACGGCCGCGAAATCGCCAGGGCTGGCGATGGCGAAACCGGCCTCCATAACGTCCACCCGCATGCGCTCCAAGGCCTTGCCGATGCGCACCTTTTCTTCCAGGGTCATCGAGGCGCCGGGGCTTTGTTCGCCGTCGCGCATGGTGGTATCAAAAATAATCAGCTTGTCTTTGCTCATGGCAGACGCTCTCGGAAAACCGGGACAGAGGATTCGGGCAACGGAGGCGACTCGGACGACATTGCCATTGCCTGCGCGCTCCCGGACGGGACAGACGCAGGACTGAATGAGGAGGAAGCGTTAGCCCTGGACAAGGGCGACTGCAGACCGAGCCGGTGACACCGGATTGGCGGGGACTATAA